>NYSP01000006.1 GCA_002683115.1 Gammaproteobacteria bacterium | reverse complement strand
ACATTAAGACTATAAAAAGATGGAATCTAAAGAAAAAAGACTTCAGGAAAAATTTTAATGCCTCATCGTCTAAGCTTGATCTTGCAGCAGGACTGACAACTAATGGCGTTATCCAAATACCGCCGACAATCGCAGCCAGAATGGTCTGTAGAGCTATTTCAGCAAACATAATTACTAATGGCGATCCGGAAGGGACTCGAACCCTCGACCTCCTGCGTGACAGGCAGGCATTCTAACCAAACTGAACTACCGGACCGCGAAGTGTAAATTTTGGTACAAATGTGGAAGATTTACAACTTTTTGAGTTGTAAATAAAGTTGAATTTTGCGGTTTTGCTTAATAAAATGGTCTTACTATTTGTTAATTAACTAATAATAGGGGAGAAAATTATGAATTATTTTCTAGCAACAGATGATGTTGTCGGAATTTCCTTCTGGATCGCTACTGCTGTTATGGCAGCTGGTGCATTATTTTTCTGGATGGAAAGAAGCACAGTAAAAGCTTCATGGCAAACATCACTTACTGTAGCGTGTCTCGTATGCTTCGTTGCCTTCTGGCATTACATGTATATGAGAGATGTTTGGGTAGCAACAGGTGAATCACCAACAGTGTATAGATACATTGATTGGTTAATTACTGTTCCTATGCAAATTGTCGAATTTTATCTAATTCTTGCAGCATGTACTGCTGTTAGTCTTGGAGTATTTTGGAAGCTATTAGTCGGATCACTAGTTATGCTCTTAGGAGGATATTTTGGTGAAACTGGCGTTATGTCACCAATGATGGGTTTCGTTGTTGGAATGGCTGGTTGGGTATTTATCATCTACTACATTTTTGTGGGTGAAGCAGCTCAAATCAAAGATTCCGCAGGTAATGAAAACCTTGTGATGGCTTTCGACGGAATAAAATGGATTGTAACTGTAGGTTGGGCAATTTACCCAATTGGTTACTTCATGGGTTATTTAGGTGGTGGAGTTGACTCTGCTGGTCTGAATACACTTTATAACTTAGCTGACCTTGTTAACAAATTCTTATTTGGATTGGTTATCTGGTATGCAGCTATGAGAGACTCTGGTGTAGCAAAAGGCTAAATCAGTATTTCTTAAATTAAAAAGCCCGCAATAGCGGGCTTTTTTTTTGCTAGTATTTTATTTATGGATAAATCGTCTTTTTTCTTATTGTTCATTGCTGCTGGTGTATTTCCAGTATCTTTGCTTTATGGCGCCAATCCGCTTTTGAGCATGCCTTTTTTTTACGGAATAGAAATTATCAACATAAATATGCTAAACATTCTTAGAGCAATTATGGGTCTCTATATAGCTCTTTGTATTTTTTGGTGTTTAGGTGCCTTTAATAATTCTTTAAAATTGTCTGCTCTTTGGAGTTGTACGATTTTTATGCTTGGGATTGGTTTTGGCAGAATCTTAAGCATTAGCTTTGACGGTATGCCCTCTTCTATCTTTGTGTTTTATTTAGTCTTTGAAATTATTGCTGGTTTGATTGGATTGAAATTAATCACAGATCTCAAAAAATCAACCTAGTCTCTTCTCTTGAGAAAAATCGTGTGCATAAGAGTTGTAGCTAGCCTTTTTTCTGAATCATATATCTCGCCTTTAACAGTAGCTATTGTCTTGCCCTGCTTAACTAGTTGAGCTTTCGTAGTTACTTTGCCTTTAAATAATGGTCTGTGGTGGTGAGAGTGCAGATTTGTAGAACTAGGATAAATTGTTGCATTTGATTCGATTATTATAAGCAACGCAGTTGCATCATCTAACATTGCTGTCATCATTCCACCTTGGACAGATCCATCGGGATTAAGTGCGTTATCATTAAATTCAGCAGTTAGTTCAAGATAACCCTCTGAATACTCTACCAATTCAAAATTAAATAATTTTCCGGTACCACCGGCTTCTTTATGAAAATCTAAAAACTTTTGAATTTTATCTGTCATAATGAAAATGGTGCGAGTTGTAGGATTCGAACCTACGACCCCCTGCTTGTAAGGCAGGTGCTCTAACCAACTGAGCTAAACTCGCGAAGATCAATAGAATATAATAATTTTAAATGGAAGACTACTCCGAAAATAATATTGCTGAAAGAGAGATCTTATCGGTGACGGAAATAAATAAAACTGCAAACGATTTTCTTAATGAAGCCTTTCCACCATTGTGGGTAGCTGGTGAGATATCAAATTTTAGAGAATATGGAACATCTGGACATTGGTATTTCTCCATTAAAGATTCTGAATCAGTACTAAGCTGTTCAATGTTTAGGCTTCAGAATAATGCTCTGAGATTTAAGCCCAAAGAAGGCGACCAAGTAATTCTGCAAGGAAAGCTATCAATATATTCAAAATCTGGCAGGTATCAGCTTATTGCAAGCAAGATGGAGTTAGCTGGTTTTGGTGAGCTCATGCGACAGTATGAGCAATTAAAAAATAAACTGAATACAGAAGGCTTATTTCAAATTAAGCTTCCTGAGAATATTCCTGAGATTGTAAGCAGAGTTGCAATAGTAACATCACCACAAGGGGCAGCAATAAGAGACGTTTTATCAACATTAAATAGAAGAGCACCTCATGTGGAGGCGATTGTTGTAGCTAGCAAAGTACAAGGTGAGGGTTCAGCGGCTTCTATAAAGAAAGCCTTAGAAAGAGTAAACGTTTTCAGTGAACAAAACGCTGTTGATGCTGTAATTGTCTGTAGAGGTGGAGGCTCAATTGAGGATCTTTGGTCGTTCAATGATGAAGAGCTATGTCGGTATATGGCACACTATCCTCTTCCAGTTATAAGCGGTGTTGGTCATGAGACAGATTTTACTTTAGTTGATTTTGTTGCTAACACTCGAGCAGCTACCCCAACAGCTGCCGCTGAAATTATTACTGAAGGTGCAAGCAAATTAAATGATTATTTTTTGTATCTGAAAGAAAGATTACAAAAAGAATCCACTAGTTACTTACGCAACTTAAAAGAAAAAATTCATAATCTTTCTAGATTGCTGAAATCACCAAAGCAGAGACTTGAGGATCAATATCAAAGACTAGATATGATCAGCGAAAGATTGTTAATTGGAATGAAACTTAAAATTAATAACAAGAATGCAAACTATAGCCTGGTGAGTGCAAAGTTAGATGCTTTATCGCCCAGTCAAAAAATTGCAGTTGCCAAAGATAAAATACGTAATGCTCAAAATAATCTGCTAGAAAAAATTAGAATGCGTCTCAAGAATCTTGAAAATAGGATACTTATCCAATATGAAAAAATTTCAGCATTAAACCCTAATGAGATTCTCAAAAGAGGTTATTCAATTACATTCGATCAGGATGGAACCATAATTGATGATCCATCTAAATTATCAAAGGGTGATGTTTTGGATACACAGCTTGCAAAAGGTAAGTTTAAGTCTCAGGTGATCGACTAAATTTCAGTAGCTTTAACCAACGACTCATATGTTTGAGGCTTTATNAGTGTGCTTACTATTTGNTTATTTTTAATTATGTAAGTTGTTGGCACATTTTCAGGAATATCTATGCCCCAAATTTCTCTAGGGTCATTTTCTATATTATGAAATTTCATATTAAATTTTTTTATCATTCTATTCAGTTCATCTGACTCTAGAACATCAAATTGGTCGAAATGAAAGCCTAAAACAATAATATTCGGATCTTCATCAAGCTTATTAAAATATGGCATTTCAACGATACATGGTGGACACCAATCAGCCCAAATATTTAAAACAACAATATTTTCTTTNAATANATTAGATGAAAATTTCTCACCTTGAGTTGTTTCAATGTCGAGTCTTGAGCAAGAAGCCAAAAACAANATTAATANTAATANTAGTTTATTCAATTTCATTATCTATATTATTTGAGGTCATCAGGCTTAAATTAAAGCAAAAGTTTGCTGCAAGAAAACTTGCTGATACAATGGAAGATCAGTTTAATTTTTTTACATAAAGGAAAATCATGGCAAAAACAAAAAGTAAATCTAACAAAAGTGCTATTGATCAAATAGGCAACTTTTTAAAAACAACTTGGAGCTATATCAGGCTTGGAAGAGATTATTTCTGGAAAGGGGTAAGATTCACATTAGCAACAGGAATCTTTCTATTTGTTGCGATAAATATAGTGCTAAGTCTAATAAGTCCTCTTTGGGAGACTTCAGATGAAATTGATCCAACTGGCAAAGTAGTAGTTTTTAGTCCAAATGGTGTGGTTGTTGATCAAGCACCTACTCCAGCACCTGTTCAATGGTGGGAAGAAAGCGAGTTTGGTTTAGCTCAATCACAACCAATCTATTATCCGTATCAAGATATGCTGGATTTCTTTGAAGATTTCAAAAATGATGAACGTGTTGATGCAATGATTTTTGATCCATCTGGACTTGGGGTAAGTATTGTGTATGCACTTCCTATTGCAAAAAAAATTAAGGAAGCTGTTGATTCAGGAAAAGAAATTGTAATTAGATCAGATTTCTTAGGTAATGCAGGATATTTGATGGCATCTGGTGGTTCTGAAATATCTATGCCAACTTACTCAACTGTCGGCATAAGTGGTTTTGGTGGTTCTCAACCTTATTTGAAAAACTTTTTTGAAAAATTCCTAATTACACCAAGGATTTTTGCGGCTGGAGATTTTAAGACTGGTCCAGAATCATTTACAAGAAGCAGTATGAGTGATGAAGCTAAAGAAAATCTTGCATTTTATGAACCCCTATGGACCAAATGGAAAGATTTTGTATATCAGAATAGAGAAGTTGATATGCAGTGGATAGCTGATGAATCTTATAAGCAGATTATCTCAAACGAAGTAAAAGAATTGGGCGCAAATGTAGTCTGGGGTCTAATAGATTTAAATGAAGAGGATGAGGCATTCGATAAACGAATGATTGAGAAATTTGGTGCTTCTGAAGATGATGAAGATGAACTTAATGCTGTTTACTATCGTAGCTATCTAGCAAGCTTCGATGAGGAAATGCCATCAAAAAGTAAAAATGAAATTAAGATTGTTACTGTTGAGGGAACAATAATGGGTGGTGATGTTACATATGGTACTGCTGGTTCTAAAGGTGTTGTGGCAATGATAAAAGAGGCTCATGAAGATGACGATACAAAAGCAATTGTTCTTAGAGTCAACTCACCAGGAGGGTCAGTTATAGATTCAGATTATATGAGATGGGAAATTGAAAAGGCACAGGATAAAGGAATACCTGTAGTTGTATCAATGGGCACACTTGCAGCTTCAGGTGGTTATTGGATATCCTCTCTAGCAGATAAAATCTATGCAGAAAACGATACTATTACAGGTTCAATAGGTGTTTATGGCACATTATTTAGCTTTGAAAAAATATTCGATTGGATGGGTGTGAATGTCGATGGATATTCAACTACCAAATGGGGTGCATTTGATATTGCTGCAAATGATTGGCCAAAGGAATTTGAAGATTTAATCGAAGCAGGAATATATCAAGTCTATGATCAATTTACATCTCAAGTTTCTGAGGATAGAAATATTCCAATAGAGAAAGTACGAGATATTGCCAGAGGAAAAGTTTATTCTGGCGAAATGGCACTCGAAATAGGACTGGTTGATGAATTGGGTACAGTTCATGATGCTGTTGAGTTTGCGGCGAGTATGGCAGAAGTTGAAGATTATAAAATTGAACATGTTACACCACCTGCACCAGCTCCTGTAAATCCTTTTGAACTACCTAGTATTATCAAAAGCTTTACTGGCGAAGAAGTAAATTTTGACCCAACAAAAGCAAATATTTATGACAACATAAAAATTCATTGTGTTGAGTGCGAGTGGATAAACTGATTTTAAAAATTCTTTAGAAATGAAGCAGCCGACATTTTAGTCGGCTGTTTTTTTTCTGAATAAAGAAATTTATCAAATTCAATAATTGCTTTTTTTATATTTTGAAAATCTCTTTTAATTTTTTTTGCCATTAGGTCATGAATATCTTCAGGTAAATCGATATTTAAATTTTGAGATATGAATTTTAAGCATTCAACCGTTTCTTCAGGCCCTAATTCATTAATGCAAAAGAATGTCATTTGATTAAGCCTTGAATTTAAATCAGGAAAAAAATTTAATTCTTTTCTGTGTGAGGATGATGCAAGAATTAATGATGCATCCGATTCTTTTAGAATATTTATAAGATTAAATACTTGTACCTGTAATTCTTGATTTATAGCTTCAACGTTATCGAGGCATATAAGCTTGAAGTTTTCCAATTCATCAAAATAATTTTGGCTACCATCTAATTCTGCAAGATCAATGTAGATTTTTTTGTCATTCTCAAATTTAGCGTCATTTATTATGGAATTGAGCAAGAATGTCTTCCCCAATGCAGAATCTCCTTGCAAAAAAATATCCTGATTTTTTGATCCNTTAATTAAGTTCTCAACCTCTTGTTTGAGAACATTATTATTTTTGGAGAAAAAGAAATTAGAGAACTTCGCATCATAATCACGACCAAAGTCAAAATATAATTGATTTTTTCTATTAATTTTATTCATTTGATATAGCTCCGATATCAGCCATGAGTGTTATGACAGATTCGCTATTCAAGTAACTTTCATACTCCAACACGATGCCGTCTTGACTATACGCCTTGATACGAAAACTTAGCACATCTGTGCTTTCAGATAATTTGTTTAATACTTTTTCTATTTCCTCAATATTCATATCAGAANTAAAGGTAGCGGTGTATGTTCTTTTTTTGAGATCAAGTGCTTGATCTTGTGATGCTTCATTTATGACTTCACTTAAAATTAGATTTTGAAATTCTAACTTAGTATTGAAAAAAATATTTTTTGATTTAGGAAAANTAAAACTCCAATTGTTAAGATCAAATCTATCAATTAAAACTAATATCCAATCACCCTCCTCTTCGTCNATTAATTTTTCCATGANTTGTTCGGTCGCAAATTCAGATGTTGGAAAATNATCAATAAACTCATAGTTAATCTTTATATTTTGATTGAGATCAGANAACAGTTGTGTATTTGTAAGCTCATTTTGAAATAAATTATTNTCAAAAATAAATAAGTTTGAACTATCAAAATATGAATTCGATGCACTCATNATAACTTTCACCTCTCCCTGAAAATTAAAGAANGGTATAGAATTTTCATTAAAAAATTCTTCTAGTGAATCTTTATTAAACTTCAATTCAATTAATCTTTGATCGTTAAACTTTTTAACTTGGTATCCNATAAAATACTCTGTGGGATTAATCNTAAGATTTTTATCTGTNAGAATTTCAGGATTGACTCCATATTTTTTCAATATTCTGTCTTCTGCATCCTGAATNANGCTCTCAATTTGATCTAATTTTCCATAGCTTTCATAGATTAAAAGAAAATTTTCTGAGATCTGACTTTTCAGGTTGAAAGTTAAACTAAGAAAAGTCAGTATAATTGCTATTGATTTGTATAGTTTCCTTTGAAGCATAATAAAAAGATTAATCTATTTTATGACAAAAAATAAAAATAATTATAAAGACTCAGGAGTAAATATATCTGAAGGACAAGAATTTGTGAAAGATATAAAAGATATTACNGATAAACTTTCTCCAAGTTTTTCTCTGGGTACAATTGGAAGTTTTTCAGGCTATGTTGAAATNCCTAGCAANTATGAAAATCCTGTTTTTGCTCTTGCATGTGATGGAGTAGGAACAAAAATGAGGATAGCTTTAAGAAAACAGTCACTTTCAACAATAGGCATAGATTTAGTAGCAATGTGTGTAAATGACTTAATAGTAAGCGGAGCTAAACCGATTGCATTTTTAGATTACTATGGTTGCTCACAACTCAATCGNAACCAAGCAAAAGAAGTAATCGAAGGCATTGTAGAAGGCTGCAAAATAAGTGGCTGTGATTTGGTCGGTGGAGAAACTGCGGAAATGCCCAACCACTATAAAGATAATAATTTTGATTTAGTTGGNTTCTCAATGGGGGTAAATGAAAAAACAAAAATTATCGACGGGTCTTCAATAAAAGATGGAGACATTATTTTAGGATTNCCTTCTTCAGGCTTCCACTCAAATGGATACTCTTTGATAAATAACGTTATTGGTGATCAGCCTGATGATAAATTATTATCAGAACTACTTACCCCGACAAGAATTTATGTGGAAGAAATTCTTTCTTTAAACGAAAAATTGGACATAAAGGGGATGGCTCATATCACTGGTGGAGGTTTTGAAGAAAACCTTTCACGAATTAATGAAAATTTCACAATCAATATTGATAAAAGTGCATGGCAATTACCTGATATTTTTTTAACAATCCAAGAACTAGGAGGCATAAGCGATGACGAAATGTTTAATGTCTTTAACTGTGGAATTGGGTTTTGCATTATTGTTGATAAATCACAATTAGCTTCAGCTCTTGAGCTTAACAAGGAATTAATAGAAATTGGTTTCATAAGTAGTAGAGAAAATTTGCCATTTAAATTCTTATGAAAATCGTAGTATTCTTTTCTGGTACTGGTACCAATCTTAATTCGATAATTCAAGGTCAATCGGTTTACAAATATGANGTTGTCTCTTGCTTCACCAATAATCCAGAAGCAAGCGGCATAAAGTTTTGTCAGGAAGCGAATATTGCATGTCATATCATTGATCATCAGCTTTACAAAGAAAGAGAAGCATTTGATTTTGAAATCAACGAATACTTAAATGCTATGAATTTTGATTATATTATCCTAGCCGGTTATATGAGAATTCTTTCGAAAAAATTTGTTGCAGAATGGGAAGGACAAATTATTAATATACACCCTTCCTTGTTACCAAAATACCCTGGGCTAGACACTCATAAAAGAGTCTTAGAATCAGGCGACAAAATACATGGAACTACTATTCATTATGTAACAGAAGAGCTTGATGCNGGACCAATAATTAGACAAGAATCCTTTAAGATTGAACCATCTGATAGTGAAGAAAGTCTCATTAGTAAGGTAAAGGAAATTGAGAACAACATTTATCCAGAGACAATTTCAAAATTGATAACATGAAAAAAATATTATTACTCGTATTATTCTGTAGTTTTACATCTGCATCAGATTTCAAAAGCTACACTGCAGACTTTGCCTTTGAGACAAAATTTGGTGATTTTCCGCTGAAAAGATATTTCACTGTGAAGGAAGATAGTATTAATACCAGAGTAAAAATGCAGGTGCTTTGGTTTAAATATTCCTTAGATTCAAATTTTACAATCCAAAACAATACTGTTGTTTCAATAAATACAAAAGTAGAAGATCCTTTTAGAGACGANCCAAAAAAATTCTCTGCCACTTTCAACGAGAATATGATTTATTCAAATGAGTTAAAGGAAGTAGAGCATACTGCTATGGTGCTCGAGCAACTTGCTAGTGATGTTCAAGTAAGGATCAATGCAAAAAATAGCTTAAAAAATTATAAATTAAGCATTTTTGATAATACCAAGGGGGAAGTTGTTGAGAAGGACTATAATCAAATTGGTACTGAAATAGTCAAAACACCCTTTGGAGATGTTGAAACTATTGTTGTTGAGGCCTCTGCGGAAGATGTTGGCCCTATAACTTATTACATTGCTCCAAGTTATGATTTCATGATTATAAGGAGTACTGCCGCTTTGAAAAATGGCGAGTTAAGAGTTCTAAAGATTACTGAGGCCCCTAAGTTTTTGGAAGAGTAACTCCAGTTTGTCCTTGATATTTACCACCTCTATCTTTGTAACTTGTGCTACAAACCTGATCTGACTCAAAGAAGATCATTTGTGCTACCCCTTCATTTGCGTAAATTTTTGCTGGGAGGTTTGTGGTATTGGAAAACTCAAGAGTAACATGNCCTTCCCACTCAGGTTCGAGAGGTGTGACATTTACTATGATTCCGCATCTAGCATATGTAGATTTGCCTAGGCATAAAGTTAAAACTGAGCGGGGTATCTTGAAGTACTCAACAGTTCTTGCTAAAGCAAAAGAATTTGGTGGAATAATGCACTCATTTTCGATTACATCAACGAAGCTTTTAGGATCAAAGTCTTTTGGGTCNACTATTGACGAATGAGTGTTTGTAAAAATCTTAAATTCATTTGAACATCTCACATCATAACCATAGCTTGAGACACCATAAGATACTATTCTTTCGCCATTTACCTCTCTAATTTGTTTAGGCTCAAAGGGTGTGATCAATTCATTCTTTTCAGATTGTTCTTTGATCCAAATATCGGATTTAATTGTCATTAATTTATCTCTCTTCGGCCTTGGATTGCTCTACCTAAAGTAGTGTTATCAACATATTCTAATTCTCCGCCCATTGGAACTCCATATGCTATACGTGAAATTAGAATATTTTTTTCATTTAGCTGATCTTTTATATAAAAAGAAGTAGCGTCACCCTCTATTGTCGGACTAGTTGCAATGATTACTTCCTTCCTATCCTCATTCAGAACACTTTCAATTAGCTTTGGAATACCAAGATCTTGTGGAGTTATGCCGTCTATGGGGCTTAATCTTCCCATCAATACAAAATACTTTCCTTTGAAGCTTCCAGAATTCTCTATTGCTAAAACATCTGTAGGGCTCTCAACCACACAAAGCACTNTGTTATCTCTTTTTTCATCCAAGCAAATTTCACAAATATCTTGTTCAGTTAAATTGCGACATTGGCTGCAATTTCTTATGTTTTCAACAGCNTTAGATATTAGTTTTGATAAATTTAAGGCCCCTTCTTTATTCTTTTCTAATAAATGAAAAGACATTCGCTGTGCAGATTTCTCACCAACTCCAGGCAAAACTTTAAAAGCCTGAATAAGTTGTGCTAGAAGGCTATCTTCATTCTTCATGGTCAATTACAGTAATTTTATCCTCATCAATCTCTTCACCAAAGTCATTTTTTAAGTTAACAAGGAGATCGCTTTGCATTATTTCATCTTTAAAGTTTTCAATGTCTTTTTTTCTTTGTTTTTCCCATTTTGATGANGGAGTATTTTTGGCTTTGTCTGATGATTCGATCTCTATATCATATTCTTGATAACCCAAGCGCATTAGTGACTCTCTCATCTGAAGGATATTTTCATTGCTTATTCGTTCAGCAAACATATCTGAACCCTTAAAAAATATCGTCTTATCAGAAACTCTTTCAAGTTGAAGATTTGAAAAAAAAGCTCTGGATGGCCCCTCCAAATCCAATAAGTCGAAAATTTCGAGCCAGGAAGTAGCATTTATTTCAATTAATTTTGATTTTTTTTCCTCAATAATTTCAGTTTCTTTCTTAACAGGTTNTGCAAGATCTTCTTCAATAATCTCTTGGACTTTTGGCTTTAATTTAGATTTTTTTTTTGAGCTTTNTTGATTACTTTTGCTAAAAGTAAGACAACGCATTACTGCAATGTCGAAACAATCTCTAGTTTTATCCGTCTGCTTGGCATCAACTAAACCATTCGAGAAGAACTGATAAAAAAGATGTAACTCTTCATTACCATCAACATTAGATAAAGTTTTAGCTATGATCATCTCATGCAAAAAATTTAATGCTCGATCAAACAAAATATCGTAGTTTACATCCAATGCTTGATACCTTTTAAGCTCGTCAATTACCATTTGATTATCATGAGAAAAAATTGCTTCAAATAATTTCTCCGTAGAAGACAAATCTAAAACGCCATGCAGTTGAGAAATAGCTTTTTCGTTTAAGTTAGAGTCACAGTGTGATATCGCTTGATCAGCAAGTGTTAATGAATCCCTTACAGAGCCCCTTGCAAGCTCTACAAGTAATTCAATAGATTTTTCATCGCTATTAACACCTTCATCAACAAAAACTTTTTTTAAATTTGACGTTATGAGATCATCGCTCACAAGCTTAAGATTGAATTGTAAGCATCTTGAGATAATAGTCTTAGGAATTTTATGTGTCTCTGTAGTCGCCATAATAAATATTACATGACTTGGNGGCTCTTCAAGNGTTTTNAGNAAAGCNTTAAAACTTTGCACTGATAGCATATGAACTTCATCAATAAGATAAATTTTATATTTTCCTTGTGAAGGCCTATATTGAACTGAATCCAAAAGCTCCCTCATATCATCAACACCTGTTCTTGATGCAGCATCAATCTCAATTAAATCAAGATGAGAATTTTTCTGTATTTCCTCACATGTAGTGCACACATTGCAAGTTAAACCATTCTCTGCATCATAATTTGAACAATTTAACGCTTTAGCAAACAACCTGCCTAATGTAGTTTTACCTACCCCTCTGGTNCCAGAAAAAATATATCCATTATGAAAATTTTGNTTTTTAATGATGTTTTTCAAAGCAATAACAGCGTTATCTTGTCCAATAACTTCTGAAAATGACTTTGGTCTGTATTTATTTGCTAATGCCATTAATCGTAATCTTTTAGAGCCTTTTTTATTATTTCATAACTGAAACCTCTATAGGCTAAAAAACGTAAAATCTTCTCTTTTTCTTTGAATGTAAGCTCATTAGTTCGATTTTTTTTCCTAAATTGCATTAAACAATTTTCTTCCCAATCAATTCCTAATGCATACATATCATAAAGATCAGAATTTATACCCTTCTTGATCAAATACTGGGATATATAATTGGGTCCATAACCAGAAAGAGCTTTAGATCTTATAAAAGATGCCGCAAATCTCTCATCATCAAGAAAGTTGCTTTCTTTTAGTCTTGCAACAACATCTTTCAAATCTT
>NYSP01000005.1 GCA_002683115.1 Gammaproteobacteria bacterium | reverse complement strand
TCCAAAATAATAAAAAACTTAAACTAGTAGAAATTTTAGAATCTATCAAAACATCTTACACATCAAGCATAGGTTATGAGTTTATGCACATAATGAATAGTAAAATTAGAGGCTGGTTTCTAGATAAAATTGAAGGAAAGAAGACACCTTACTCATTCAATAAAGAAGAAAAACAGCACATTCTAAAAAGGTTGGTTGATTCAGAGGGTCTTGAGAAGTTTCTAGCTTCAAAATATCCAGGAGCAAAAAGATTTGGTCTTGAAGGCGGTGAATCATTAATTCCCCTCCTTGATACTCTGATCGAAGATTTCGGCTCAAAGGGAGCTAAAGAAATTGTAATGGGGATGTCACACAGAGGAAGGCTTAATGTGCTAATCAATGTAATGGGAAAAAAACCAAGTGAATTATTCACTGAGTTTGCTGANGATTTTGAGGAAGATATTGAACATACTGGAGACGTGAAATATCACCTTGGTTTTTCCTCAAACATCTTAACTAGTGGTGGGCAAGTACATCTTGCTCTGGGTTCAAATCCATCACATCTCGAAATCGTAAACCCTGTTGTCCTTGGATCTGTACGAGCTAGACAAGATAGAAGAGAAGATAAAGATGGCAAAAAAGTCGTTCCCATACTGATGCATGGTGATGCTTCTTTTTCAGCACAAGGAATTGTGATGGAGATTCTGCAATTATCACAGACCAGAGCTTACGGTACAGGTGGAACAGTGCATATAGTTGTCAATAACCAGATAGGCTTTACTACAAGCTTAAAAGAAGATGCACGTTCAACTGAGTATTGCACTGATGTTGCTAAGATGGTTGAAGCTCCAATAATTCATGTTAACGGAGATGACCCGGAAGCTTGTGTGATGGCAGCTAAACTTGCAGTGGAGTATAGAGATACTTTTCACAGAGACATAATTGTNGATTTTGTCTGTTACAGGAGAAGAGGGCATAACGAAACTGATGAGCCTTTTGCAACACAGCCGATGATGTATAAAGAAATTAAATCTAAAAATACAGTTACAGATTTATATTTTCAAAAATTGATCAAAAATGATTCCATTCAGGAAAATATGTTTGATGGTTTTAAGAAAGAATACCGGTCTCACATGGAAAAAGGTGAAATGGTTGCCGAATCAATGGCAATGAANCCAGACAGTGGTCTTCATTTTGACTGGAGCCCTTATTTAAAACCAGATCTCAGTAAACCATATCCTACAGCAGTATCACTTGAACTATTAANAAACACAATGGAAGTTGGAATGAACTTTGAGCCAAATATTGAGGTTCAAAAACAAGTTGGAAAACTATATGATGAGCGCAGAAAAATGCTTGATGGTGAACTTCCAATGAATTGGGGTTTTGCAGAAATGGCAGCATATTCAACTCTGCTTGGTGAGGGCTACCCTGTAAGAATTACNGGACAAGATACTAGAAGAGGAACTTTTTCTCACCGTCATCTTGTTGTAAAAGACCAGAAGACAGGTATNGGCTACGTACCATTGTCAAATTTAAATAATGGCAACAAAAAATTTGAAATCTATGACTCTCTTCTTTCTGAAGAAGCCGTTTTAGCTTTTGAATATGGGTATGCATCAACTTGGCCAGAAGGTCTGATCGTTTGGGAGGCACAATTTGGTGACTTTGTGAATGTTGCTCAAGTCGTAATAGATCAATTTATTGTAAGTGCTGAAACAAAATGGAACAGACTGTCTGGATTAACAATGTTTCTTCCTCATGGGTATGAAGGTCAAGGGCCTGAGCATAGNAGTTGTAGGCTTGAAAGATTTCTACAACTTTGTGCATACGATAATATCCAAGTTTGTGTGCCTACAATGCCAGCACAAATTTTTCATTTACTTAGAAAACAAGTTATTAAGCCGACAAGAAAACCATTAGTTGTTTTAACACCGAAGAGTTTATTAAGAAACCCAATGGCTACTTCCAACATTGAAGATATAACAAATGGTTCCTTCAAGAATATTATCGTTGAGGAACAGAAATCGATTACAAAGAGAGTGATTTTTTGCTCAGGAAAAATTTACTTTGATCTTAAATCTGAAATGGATAATCAGAAGATTAAAAATATACAACTTGTTCGGATTGAGCAACTTTACCCTTTCCCTGAAAGCGAGCTTCTNAGCTTTACTAAAGAAATTAAATGTAAAGACTTTTTATGGGTACAAGAAGAACCGGAAAACATGGGAGCATGGCTGATGATAAGGCATAGNCTTGAAAAAGTNTTAAATGAAACTAAAAAAGGATACAAACTAAATGTAGTTGCTAGACATCCGTCATCTGCTCCAGCGGGCGGATTTCAAAAATATCACCTGAAACGTCAAAAAGAGATAGTTACAAAGGCATTAGAGTTATAGAATATTCAACATGGCTGTAGACATAAAATCTCCACAATTCCCTGAATCAATATTTGAAGGTACTCTTTCAAGTTGGTTGAAAAAAGAAGGACAAGAAATTAAACAAGATGAGGTATTAGCAGAGATTGAAACTGACAAAGTAGTAATAGAAGTAACTGCACCAACTGACGGAATAATGGGTAAAATTATTGTTGATGAGGGCTCTACTATTAAAAGTTCTGAAATTATTGGAAATTATAATGAGCAATCTGGCGCAAGTAATAAAGTAGAAGTTGAAACTAAGAAAACTGAGAGTGAAATTAATACTGTAGAAGAACCAGAAGAAATAATTGAAGAGCCGAAGAAATTAATTGAAGAACCTGCTCCTAATATAGCTCCAACAAAAGTCGAATCAGATACAAATACATCAGATATTGNAGATCAAGACCTTAAAGGTTTCAGAATGGGACCTGCTGCCAAGAAACTACTTAAAGAAAAATCTGTGCCAATAGAAAATGTTGCCTCGTCCTCAAAAAAAGGAGTAATAACTAAAAAAGATGTAATGGAGGCATCAATAGATTCTGAAAAGCCAACTGAAAACATTAAAAAGGATGAGTCAAAAGCAGTCGAAGAATCAAAAAGAGTACCAATGAGTAGATTGCGTTCAGTTGTAGCTGAAAGGTTNCTTGAATCACAATCACAAACTGCATCTTTAACTACTTTTAATGAAGTTGACCTACATGAAATAAAAGCACTNAGAGAAAAATATAAAGAGACTTTTGAAGATAAATTTGGTGTTAAATTGGGATTCATGGGCATGTTTTTNAAAGCTTCAAGTATTGCTCTTCAAGAAATGCCAATTGTTAATGCTTCAATTGATGGAAAGGACATTNTATATCATGGTTTCCAAGATATAGGTGTTGCAGTTTCTACTGAACGAGGACTTGTTGTTCCAGTTGTAAGAAATGTTCAAAATCTGACTATTGCTGAAATTGAAATTGCTATAAGAGATTTTTCATTAAAGGCAAGAGAAGGAAAAATAGGCATTGAAGATATAACAGGTGGCACTTTTACAATTTCAAATGGNGGTGTTTTTGGTTCTTTGATCTCGACNCCAATTTTAAATCCACCTCAATCAGCTATTTTAGGTATGCATAAGATACAAGAAAGACCAGTTGCTTTAAATGGTTCAATAGAGATAAGACCAATGATGTATTTAGCATTAACTTATGATCATAGGCTTTTAGATGGCAAAGATGCTGTATCATTTCTGGTAAAAATAAAAGATGTTCTTGAGTCACCAGAATCAATGTTATTGGGAGTATAAATGGAATATGATGTTTTAGTTATTGGTGGTGGGCCCGGAGGTTACGTTGCTGCCATTAAATCTGCTCAACTTGGTCTAAAATCTGCTTGTATAGAGTTTGATGAAGATTCAGATGGTAAACAAAAACTNGGTGGCACTTGTTTAAATGTTGGATGTATTCCATCAAAGTCGTTATTAGATTCCTCCTACAAATTTCAGCAAATAGATGAAAGCTTTCATGAGCATGGAATTAGAGTATCTAAACCAACATATGATCTTGCNAAAATGATGAATAGAAAAAATGAGATTGTTACAAAATTAACTGGTGGTGTTACTCAACTCTTTAAACATAATAAAGTTGATGCGATCCATGGCAAAGGTANACTGATCTCAGCAAACGAAGTCGAGGTAACGAACAATAAGGGCAAAAAAAAGAAAATTAAAGCAAAAAATATTGTCTTAGCAACAGGCTCAAGACCAATAAATATANCTTCGGTCCCATGGAATGGTAAAACAGTCGTTGGAAGTGCTGGTGCATTAGAGTTCTCTAAGACCCCTAAAAAACTTGCAATAATCGGGGCTGGTGTAATAGGTTTAGAGCTTGGGAGCGTTTGGTCTAGGTTAGGATCAGTTGTAGACATCTATGAAGCTGAACAAACATTACTNCCGATGCTTGATTCAGATATATCCAGGGTTATTGAAAGAGAGTTTAGAAAACAGAATCTAAATATTAACTTGGGAGCAATGGTAAAAGGCTCTAAGAAATCACGGTCCGGTGTATCACTGGAAATTGAAATGAAAGGCGAAATGCAGACAGTAGCTTATGACAAAGTAATAGTTGCNGTGGGAAGAAGACCATTCACTGAAAATCTTATAGGNCCTGGGGTGGGTCTAAATTTGGATGAGAAGGGTTTTGTTCCAGTAGATGAGTTTTGTAAGACGGAATTGAATAACGTTTATGCTATTGGAGATATAGTAAGGGGCCCGATGTTAGCTCATAAAGCAATGGAAGAAGGTGTAATGGTTGCTGAAAGAATTGCAGGAAAGAGAATGGAAGTTAATTACGATTTAGTGCCAAGTGTTATCTATACACATCCAGAAATTGCCTGGGTTGGTAAAACAGAGAANCAACTTAAAAAAGAAAATAAGGACTATAAAAAAGGAAGTTTTCCTTTTGCAGCAAGTGGAAGAGCACTTGCATCTGGTGATTCTGTTGGCCTAGTCAAAATGCTTGCTGATAAAGAAACCGACGANGTTTTAGGTGTGCAAATTTTTGGTAATTCAGCATCAGAAATACTCCAACAAGGTNTAATTGGGATGGAATTCTCAGCTAGCTCAGAAGACTTTGGTTTAACAATGTTTAGTCATCCTACAGTTTCTGAAGCTCTTCATGAAGCAGCTCTTGCTGTAAATAAACAGGCCATTCATATAGGAAATTAATGAATCTTCATGAATTTCAATCAAAAGAATTGCTCGAAGCTTATGATTTGCCTGTATCAAAACGAGGCATTATCAAAGAACTTGGAGACATTGATAAAGCCCTAAAACAAATAAACTTTGAAAAAGGTTGTGTGGCTAAAGTTCAGGCACATACAGGTGGTCGAGGTAAAGTTGGTGGTGTAAAGCTGTGCAAAGATAAACAAAATGTCGAAGACTTTGTGAATGAATGGCTTGGAAAACAGATAGTTACTAATCAAACTGACCAAGTTGGTTTGCCAGTTAATATCATAAGTGTCGATGAGTTAACTGAGATTGATTCAGAACTCTATATGAGTTTATTGGTAGACAGGGCAGAAAAATGCATCTCCATGATAGTTTCTCAAGCAGGGGGCATGAATATTGAAGAAGTTGCAGAAAAAAATCCCGAAAAGATTTTGAAATTTAAATTTAAAGGGGGCAACGAAACTGATGTGAGTGATCTGAAGGAAATAGCACAGTCATTAAATTTCACTGATGATCAAAAGAAGCAATTTTTTTCAATAGTTCAAGGTTGTATAAAATTATTCGTTGANAAAGACCTATCTCTCTTAGAAATAAATCCATTAGTAGTTACAACTTCAGGTGATCTTCATTGCCTCGATGCAAAAATTAATATTGATGAGAATGCTCTNTATAGGCAAGCAGAAATTGAAAAAATGAGAGATCCCTCACAAGAAGATCAACGTGAATATGAAGCTAAAAAACATGATTTAAGTTACGTATCATTAGACGGCAATATTGGATGTATGGTTAATGGTGCTGGCNTGGCAATGGGAACCATGGATACTATAAAACTTTATGATGGTGATCCCGCAAATTTCCTTGATGTCGGAGGAACAGCTACTAAAGAGAGAGTTTCTGAGGCTTTTAAGCTNATACTTTCTGATAAAGAAGTAAAAGGNATTCTGGTTAATATTTTTGGAGGAATTGTGCGTTGCGACTTAATTGCTCAAGGAATCATTGATGCAATAAATGAAATAGGGGTTTCTGTTCCAATAGTTGTTAGACTGCAAGGCAATATGAGTAGCGAGGGAAAAACTTTGCTTAATAATTCTGGTTTAAACGTTATTGGTGAAGATTCATTAATGAAAGCAGCACAAAAAATAGTCGAGCTAGTGAAATGAGTGTTTTAATAGANAAAAATACCAAGGCAATTTTTCAAGGTTTTACAGGTTCACAGGCTACTATGCATGCTGAGCAATGCATAGCTTACGGTACAAATATTGTTGGTGGTGTAACGCCTGGAAAAGGTGGCCAACTTCACCTTAATCTTCCCGTATTTAATTCTGTTAAAGATGCGATTGATTCTACTAGTGCCGATACATCCGTTATATTCGTTCCAGCAAGATTCTGTAAAGATGCAATTATCGAGGCAGCTAAGAGCGGAATCAAATTAATAATTTGTATTACTGAAGGTGTTCCAGTTTTAGATATGATTGAAGTGATTGATGTTATGAAAAATTACCCTGATGTTAGGCTAGTTGGACCTAATTGCCCGGGTGTAATTTCACCAGGTAAGGCAAAGCTAGGGATCATGCCAGCATCAATTCATAAGGAGGGTTCTGTAGGCATAGTTTCTAGGTCTGGCACCTTAACATATGAGGCNGTTCAGCAGACTTCTGAAGTTGGGCTTGGTCAAAGCACATGCATAGGGATAGGCGGTGATCCTATAAATGGAACGTCTTTTATAGANTGTTTAAAGCTATTTGAAGAAGATGAAGATACAAAATCTATAGTTATGGTTGGAGAAATTGGTGGAAATGCAGAAGAAGAAGCTGCTGATTATATTAAAAGCCATGTTTCAAAACCTGTAATTTCATACATTGCTGGAGTAACCGCACCTAAAGGTAAGAGAATGGGCCATGCTGGAGCAATAATATCAGGTGGGAAAGGGACTGCTCAAGATAAATTTAATGCTTTAAATTCAGCAGGTGTAAAAGTGGTTACTGATCTNAATTTAATTGGTTCTGAGCTTGTAAAGATTCTTTAATGAACCTTTTTTATATTTAAGTCTTCTTGTATTCAATATAGCACTTATTGTTATACCAATAATCATACCGTACCAAATTCCCTCAGCTTCATTGGGTAAGAAATTATTGTCAGAAAATGCAAGAAATATTCCAATTGGTAATGCGAAAAGCCAATAAGAAATTATTAGATTGACCATAGTTGCAAAAGTATCTTTATGTCCTCTAAGTGAGCCCATTGCCGAAAATCCAATTGCGTCTGGAATCTGAAAAATTGCTGCTAAAGCCAATANACCTACTGCTTTTTCAATTACCGTTGCATCATTAGTGTAGAGACCAATTAGNATGGTGCCCGCGAAAAACAAAATAGCATAATTAAATAAGGCAATGAAAAAAGAAAATCTCAGACTAAAATTAGCAGCAAAGTTTGCTTTTTGATAATTTTTTTCACCTATCAGATTGCCGACTCTAATTGCTGAAGCTAATCCGAGCGATAGAGGCATCATAAAAAGAAGACCANCTATATTAAGTGATATTGTATGTGCTGCGAGCGANGTTGAGCCAAATATTGAAATTATTAATGCAGCACCACTAAACATACTCAATTCAACAAAGATACCAAAGCTTATTGGTACACCTATAACAACTAANTCTTTAGCACTGGNAAAATCAGGTAATATAAATTTTCCATATATTCTTGTTTGTCGATATTGTTTCAATGAATAAGTAGCAAAAACAATTGTTAACAGGCCTAGCCAACTTATAACAGCTGTTGCAATGCCACACCCTATACCACCATANCCANATTCAAAAATGAATAGGTAATTTAATGGAATATTTAAAATAAACCCTAGACCACCAATTAGAAAGACTATCTTCGTTTGTGTAATGCCTTCACTATAATTCCTTAGGGCTTGATAGATTGTCATCGGAACGGTGCCATAAGCAACAGCACTTAGATATCCGAAGCTAATATCTTTTATATCTTTGCTTGTACCAAGAGAATCTAAAATAAAACCAGTATTAATCAAAATTAATGTGAAAATTGTGCCAATTAGCAGTGCTACCCATAGAAATTTTCTTGTTTTAATTTTAATTTTGTCATATTCCTTTGCCCCAAAGTGTTGAGCAATAATTGGTCCAATACCAAACATTACCCCAGCTGTTAGAAAATAAAGAGGATTGAAAATAGATGCACCTAAACCAACNCCCGCAAGATCTTCTGAAGAATAATATCCTGCCATAATATAATCGGTTGTGGTCATTCCATACATTACTAACTGACTACCTAGTATTGGTAAACCGATTTTCCTAAAAATTTTTGCTTCTAATAAGAAATTTACTAAATTAAACTTGATCATGCAGAGATTTATTCTAGCTTATAATTAGATTTGGAGCTTAATCATTAATATCGAAAAACGCCCATTTTGGTTGAAACATTTTTTTAATTCGATCAGTGCTTTTTATATTCACCATTTTTTAAAACCGAAGTTTAAAGATTTTGGNAAGAATGTAATGATTTTGAATCCACAACACTTAAAGATTTTTGGAAATAATATTTCAATAGGAGATTTTGCAACCTTAATNACCGCGCCTGATAAAAGAATAGATCTATCAACATGGGAAACAGATAAAATTAGTGGCGAAATTATCCTTGGAAAATATATTTTGATATCTCCAGGCACAAGCATTAGAAGTGCAAAGAAAATAAAAATAGGACAATCCACTATGATTGCATCTGATGTCACAATCACAGACTCAGATTGGCATGGTATATATGATAGAACAGATTATGTAGCGAGCCCTAAAGAAGTATCGATTGAAGATAATGTCTGGATTGGGGAAAAATCAATTATTTTAAAAGGAACCAAAATAGGTGCGAATAGTATTATTGGAGCTGGTTCTGTCGTNAGTGGTGAGGTTCCACCAAACACAATATACGCTGGTAACCCTGCAAGAGAAATTAGAAAATTGGATAAAGGAAATTTTGTTACAAGGGANACACTTTTTTCTGAATCATCAACATATCTTGAAGATCTTTTAAGTATTGAAAAGAAAACTTTAGAAAATAACACTTTTTTTGGTTGGATTAAGTCAGTACTTTGGCCAAAAAAATGANAATTCTGATTGATAAAAATATTCCATATGTAGAACATTTTTTTTCAGATCATATTAATCAAATAGAGTATTTCTCTGATATGGATTTAGAGATTGAGAAAGTCAAAGAGGATTCTATTGTACTTATAAGATCAACGTATAAAACCCATGGGAAGAAAATTCCTAAAAANATTAAGTTTATATGCTCAGCTTCAACTGGAGAAGATCACATTGACAAAGAAAAATTAAATCAGATGAGAATTCCCTATGCATTTTCTTCAGGAGCTAATGCTATAGCTGTCAGAGAATACGTTTTTTCAACTATCGCACTTATGCTGCAAGAAAAAAAGTTTGATAAAACTCAACCTGCTCTAATTATGGGTTGCGGAAATATAGGTGAAGGCATTTATCAGGCACTCAAATATTTTGGTTTTAATGTTAGTTCCTATGATCCTTATAAGTTGAGTACTAATCATAATGAAGATATTCAGGGTTATGCTCTAATATCACTGCATGTCCCATTAACAACAGCGAGTGAATCCAAACACTTTACAGAAAACCTCATTTCCGCAAGCAAATTTGAAAGGTGTGATGATGGAGCAATAATTATTAATACATCTAGAGGAGGAGTAGTTTCTGAGGAGGATTTTCTGGAACTTGATGACCAGGCAAATAATATTCAAATGATTTCTGACGTTTTTAAGAATGAACCACAAATTNATGAGAATTTTTTAGAAAAAAACTTACTGGGAACTCCTCATATAGCTGGGCATTCTCAATTCGCCCGATATCATATGACCAAAATGGCATATGAAAATGTAGTTAATTTCTTAGGGAAAATACCTCTTGAAAAAGAAGACATCTTAGAAAGTAAAATTTTAGCCTTTGATAAAAAAAGTTTTGATAAGGATATGAAAGAATTTGGTTTACCAGTTTCTTTAATGCTTGATACCTATAACCCGAAGCTAGATANTTTTGAATCTGCAAATTTTAAGAAGATTAGAGATAATTACAACGAAAGAATTGGATATTCACAAGTAGTCATAAATAATTGCAAGAGTGAGCATGATCGGTCTGTCCTNAAGGAGCTTGGTTTTAAAGTCCAAGAAAGCTAAAAATAGTACAATAAAGTTATGAAAAAAATAAANGACTCTCTTACTGAAGAAGAGCTTATCGTNTTAAGAGACAAAGGCACTGAAAGACCATTTTCTGGAAAATTTGATTCATTTTTTGAAGATGGAATTTATAAGTGTAAAAATTGCGGTCAANAATTATTTGCATCTGATACAAAATTTAATGCTGGGTGTGGATGGCCTAGTTTTTTTGAATCAGTAAATAAAGAGGCGATTATTTATAAAGAAGATAATTCTATTTTTGGTAGACCAAGAACAGAAATCTTATGTTCCGGTTGTGANGGTCATTTAGGTCATGTCTTTGAAGACGGGCCGGTAGATAAAACTGGTCTAAGATATTGTGTAAATTCAATATCTATGGACTTTGAATCTGAGAAGGATTAATTGAATATTTCAAATTTCTGGAAATCTTCATTTGGTTTTACCGCATTTACATTTGTTTCTAGAGTTTTTGGTTATGTAAGAGACTTATTGTTCTCTTCAATCTTAGGAGCGAGTGTAATACATGATATTTTTGTAGTAATTTTTAAAATCCCTAATGTATTCAGAAGTTTCTTTGNTGAAGGGGCACTAGCACAATCTCTTACGCCAAGCATCATTGAAGCAAAAGACAACTTGCATGAGTTTTTAAATCAAATTTTTACAATTTTATTCTCTGTACTTCTGACTTTTGTATTGTTTGTGATGTTTTTTCCATCAATCTTTGTGAGTCTTTTTGCACCAGGCTTCATATCTGATGAGGCAAAGTTTCTTGCTGCTTCAGAATTTCTTACATATGTATTTCCTTACATACTTATGATTTCTCTAGTAGCCTTCTTCGGGGCTATTCAAAACTCAAAAAGACACTTTCAAGTAGTTGCTGCTACACCTATATTATTTAATTTAACCTTAATAGGCTTTGCATTTTTTTCAGAAGAACTTTCTCTTTATGTGATTGGAATTTCAGTATTAGTAGCTGGATTATTACAACTAATTTTAAACCTATTCGTTACAGCAAGATTAGGATATTTTCCAAGCTTCACAAAAAAATTTAATCACAAAATTCTGAGCTCATTTTTCGCGAGATTTCTACCAGCTATTTTGGCAGCAGGTGTTTACCAGCTCAATGTTCTAATAGATACAGTCTTTGCATCTTTCTTAATTTCTGGAAGCCCAACATGGCTTTATTTATCAGATAGATTGATACAATTCCCAATGGGTTTATTCGGTGTAGCAATAGCCTTAGTTGCTCTGCCAGATTTAACCGAAACTCTTGTAAATGAAAATAAAAAAGAATTCATGAAAGTTTTCTACAAAGGATTTTTTTCTACATTTATATTAGGCCTCTTATCAGGCTTATTTTATATCCTCTTTTCCTACCAGATTATTCAATTACTGTTTTTTAGAGGTGAATTTACAGATGATGATGTTGTAATGACTTCATCAAGTCTAATTGCATATTCGTATGCCTTGCCATTTTTATTGAGCTCAAAATTCNTTAACAGTGTATTTTTCGCTGCTTCAAGAACTAAATTTATTCTATTTTTAGGTTCTGTATCACTATTAGTAAACTTAGTACTTAACTATTTATTCATTTTTACATATGATTGGGGCCATGTTGGGTTAGCACTGGCTACTACATTCGCTGCAATCATAGTATGGTTGCTGGCAGTTATTTTTATATTAAAAATCTATACAAAAAAATTACAATGAAAAGAAAGTTTGCAGCAACAATAGGAAATTTCGATGGCATTCACTTGGGCCATCAAGATTTAATAAGCAACTTAATGGAGGCTGCGAAGAAAAATAATTTGGATACAAAAGTTATAACTTTTAATCCTTATCCTTTTGAATTCTTTCAGTGGAGTAAAAAAAGAATACTTTCTGAATTNGATAAAAAAAATATTCTTGGAAATCTGAAGGTAGATGTGTTGCAGTCAATTGNCTTCAATGAAAAGTTTCGAAGTCAAACAGCTGAAGAATTTTTNTTAAATTATCTTGTAAATGAAGACGTGCAATATTTAATTGTTGGAAAAGACTTTAAATTTGGTAAAGACCGNTTGGGTGATTTAGATCTTTTATCTAAACTCTGCAAAGAATATCAAATTGAATTAAATGTTTTAGATGACTTTGAATCTAATGGTATAAAAATAAGCAGCACTCTCATCAGGGAGCAGCTTCAAAAATCAGAATTTAAAGAGGCTTCAAAATTATTAGGAAGACCATACAAAATATCTGGAGATGTTATAAAAGGAAAAAGTTTAGGTAGAAGAATATCCACTCCAACCGCCAATATAAACATAGACAATGTTGATTTTTGTTTTAGCGGAGTATTTCTCGGCAAAACATTAATTGATAAGCAACACTATTTTTGCATAGTAAACTTTGGTCCAAAGCCAACATTTGATGATTATCGACAATCATTAGAGGCTCATATTCTAGAATTTGATGGAAATATCTACGATCGAGCATTAGCAGTTGAATTTTTATGTAAAATTAGAGATCAGGTAAAATTTAATTCGGTTGAAGAGCTAAAGATTCAAATAGATGATGATAAAAAGAAAGCGATGGAGCTCATAAAAAATTATGGGTGAAAAAAAAGATCAAAAATTAAACCTTCCTAANACAACCATTCCAATGAAGGCAAATCTTAACTTAAGGGAGCCAGAAATGTTNAAAGAATGGGATGAAAGGGGAGTCTATAAAAAAATTAGAGCCAAAAGAGAAGGTAGGGAAAAGTTTTTGCTTCATGATGGTCCACCATATGCTAATGGAAGCATTCATTTNGGACACGCAGTGAATAAGGTTTTAAAAGATGTCATTATTCGCTCAAAAACTCTAGAAGGATTTGATGCTCCATATGTACCGGGCTGGGACTGCCATGGACTGCCTATAGAACACCAAGTAGAAAAAAAGATTGGAAAAAAAAGAAGAGAAATAAGCCAATCAGAATTTAGGGAATTATGNAGAGAATTTGCAAAAGANCAGATTATTCTTCAAAAGGATGATTTTGTCAGATTGGGAGTTTTCGGAGCTTGGGATGAGCGTTATGCTAGTTTAGATAAATCATTTGANGGGCAGGCAATNAATGGCTTTGCTCGAATCTTTCATAATGGTCATGTCGAGAAAGGCTTTAAACCTGTTCATTGGTGTCTGGAATGTTCATCCTCNTTGGCAGAGGCAGAGGTTGAATACATTGATAAAAAATCAATCTCTATTGATGTGAAATTTGAGTTGAAAAGTGAGAGCGCTAAGAAGCTAGGGAAAACATTAGATATAGATTTTGAAAAAAAGGTTTTTGTTGTTATTTGGACAACTACACCNTGGACCATACCTGGAAACCAAGCAGTCTGNTGCAATCCTGAAATTGAATACAAAATATTGGAGTCAGACTATGAATATTATTTAGTTGCAAATGATTTGGTTGAGGAATGTATAGAGAGATGGAAAGAACTAGATCTAAAAGACCTTAACTTAAAGNTTAAAGGCTCAGATCTTGAAGAATATATGCTCTTACATCCTCTATACAAAAGAGATACACCAATGTTATTTGGCGAACATGTTACAACTGAAACCGGAACTGGTTTTGTACATACTGCACCAGCTCATGGAGTTGATGATTTTAATGTATGTTGTCAGAAAAAAATTGAAATTGAAAATCCAATTTCTATGAATGGTTGTTACAAAGATGATGTTNGCTTATTTGCAGGAACTCATGTAAGAAAAGTAGAACCGATGGTTATAGAAGANCTAGAAAAAAATAATAGCCTTATGAATAAGGAAAATTATCATCATAGCTACCCTCATTGTTGGAGACATAAAACACCACTAATTTTTATGGCAACACCTCAGTGGTTTATCTCTATGACTAAATCAGGTTTATTGGACGGCGCTAATAGAGCAATTAATGATGTTAGNTTTATTCCAGATTGGGGCAAGGAGAGAATGCAAATTATGCTTAAAGATAGACCAGATTGGTGCATTTCTAGACAAAGAGATTGGGGCATTCCGATAACACTTTACTATCAAAGCGACACAGGCGAACTTCATCCTGATCAAGATGAAATATTTAATAAAGCTTCNAAGGCAATTAAAGAGGAAGGTATTGATTCTTGGAATACTCTAGATCTGGATTCGCAAGATAAAGGTTTTGAAAAATCAAAAGATATTTTTGACGTGTGGTTTGATTCTGGTATCACGCATTATTGTGTTATGGATGAGATATTTGGACCAAACACACAATCTGATCTTTATTTAGAGGGAAGTGACCAGCATAGAGGTTGGTTCCAATCNTCTTTACTTACTTCGATAGCAATGAAAGGCACAGCTCCTTACAAATCGGTACTAACACATGGATTTGTGGTGGATGAAGATGGAAGAAAAATGTCTAAATCAATTGGAAACGTAGTTACGCCACAAGAGGTTATTAAAGATTCAGGCGCAGATATCTTGCGTTATTGGATTGCTTCAACTGATTTCAGAGGTGAAATGGCCTTTTCAAAAGATATTTTTAATAGATCAATAGATGGATTTAGAAGAATTAGAAATACTTTNAGGTTTATGGTTTCAAATTTGTATGATTACCAAAAAGATTTCGATAAAGAACAATTACTTTTTCTTGATAAAGTAATACTGTCTAAAACCTATAAGCTTCAGGAAGATTTAAGGGAAAACTATAAAAATTATAATTTACATTTAATAATTTCNAGAATTTTAAATTTTTGTGTNAATGACTTAGGAGGCATGTANCTAGATATTATTAAAGACCGACTATACACAATGAAAGCAGATTCTATTGGAAGGAGATCTGCACAATATACCATCAATGAAATTGTAAATATCTTAATAAAGTCTATTTCGCCCATACTGCCATTTACTGCATATGAATTTAAAGAAAGTCTTAAGCCAGGCTGCGGCGATGAAGTGTTTTATGCAGAATTTGCCAAAAATGTTGAGCCAGCAAGTCAGGAGGATATCGATAGATTCGACTTTCTGATCTCCCTAAGATCTCGAGTATACCAAGCAATAGAAACTGAGAGACAAAAAGGAAATATCAAAAATGCTTTGGATTGTGATTTGCAAATTATTTTGCCAAAAAAAGACTTTGATTCAATTTCTATATTTAAGGATGAAATTTCTAAATTTTTCATAAGTTCAAGTTGTAAGGTTGAAGAAGGTGATACAGAGGTAATCGTTGTTAAAAAATCAGAAAATGAAAAATGCTCTAGATGTTGGCACAGATCTGAAGAACTAGACCAAGAAAAAATATGCAAAAGGTGTGAGCTTAATGTAAACGGTGATGGTGAGCTTAGGAGTTTCTTTTAATTGAATTATTTGTATTTATTTTTAGCAACTCTGATATGCGACCTAGGTGTGAAATATTTTTTAAATACTTCCAATATTGAGTCTATAACTTTGATCCCATATTTTTTGGATTATTTNCTNACAAANAATACTGGTATAGCNCTTAGTTTATTCAGCTCAGCAGGCGGNGNAGCNCAAGTTTTCTTAACACTTGTTATTTTTGCAGCTCTTGTATTTTTGGGATTTACTTTTTTTAGTACGGAAGATAAGTATCAAAAGCTTGGGTTGGTATTTGTGCTTTCAGGAGGTTTTGGTAATTTNATAGAAAGATTATTTTATGGCTCCGTAACTGACTACCTTCACTTAAGAATTGGAACAAACTCTTTATTTGTTTTTAATCTTGCTGACTTTTTTATAACATTNGGGGCCATAATATTAATTTTTACCTGGTTGAAAAATGGAAAAAGTATCTAAAGAAATAGTTTTAGCTAATCCTAGAGGATTTTGTGCAGGGGTTGATCGTGCAATAGATATAGTTGAAAAATCTCTTGAGAAATATGATGAACCTGTTTTTGTAAGACATCAGGTAGTCCATAACAAAAAAGTTGTTGAAGATCTGGAAAAAAAAGGTGTTAAATTCGTAAAAGAAATAGATGAGATTCCTGATAATGCTGTAGCAATATTTAGTGCTCATGGAGTGAGTAAATCAGTCGAGGATGANGCAAAAAATAGAAANTTTATGTATTTTGATGCCACATGTCCATTAGTAACAAAAGTACACCTTGAAGTTCAAAGACATGCAAGAAAAGGAAGAGATATTGTGCTCATAGGCCANAAGGGACATCCAGAAGTTATTGGTACACTTGGTCGCCATCCTGCCGATTCAGATACAAAAATTTANTTAGTTGAGGACCATGCAGATATTNAGCAATTAGAGATAAATTCAGCTGAAATAGCTTACGTNACTCAAACCACTCTNTCTGTTGATGAAACAAAAGAATTAATAGAGGCNTTACAATNAAAATACCCGCAAATAATTGGTCCAAGTGCTGATGACATTTGTTATGCTACGCAAAANAGACAGGANGCAGTAAAGCAGCTNTCACTNGAGTGTGAAATTGTTTTGGTGATAGGTTCTAAAACTAGTTCAAACTCAAACAGATTAAAAGAGTTAGCTGAGAAATGTGGGACAAAGTCATTTCTTATTGATGATAAAACCGATATCAATATTGAAGAATTGAAGCATGCTTCCTCTGTTGGNATTACTGCAGGNGCTTCAGCACCAGAAGAGATAGTTCANGAGGTAATTTCNTTTCTNTTTCCNCTNGGNTATAANACTGTAAGNAATCTTTCAGAAAATAATGAAAGTATGACTTTTAAACTTCCTAAAGAGCTTGCAGATTAATCTACTGTCGTATTGTCCCCTTCGAAAGTTTAAAATCATAAAATGGATCTAGAGATTGAAAATAATCTTATCGTTGGAGCTAAACTTGAACTATCACCAAATNGTTCTGATAGATTTGATGAAATAGAACTNNTAGTACTTCATTGCATAAGTCTGCCTGAAGGNAAATACAANAATAATTATCCAACAGATTTATTTTTAAATAAGCTNGATTTTAATATNCACCCGAGTTTTGAAACTTTAAAAAATCTAAAAGTTTCATCACATCTTTTAATTAACAGAGATGGTTCATTTATTCAATTTGTACCCTTTAANAAATGNGCATGGCATGCTGGCAAATCTATTTTTGAGGGCAGGGAAGATTGTAATAANTTTTCTATTGGTATTGAGCTAGAGGGCACAGTTAAAGAAAATTATACTGATGAGCAATATGAAATTTTGAGAGCCATAATCACCTTATTGAAGAGNAAGTACCCAATAAAGAAAANAGTTGGACATAGTGAGATTGCTGCTGGTAGAAAANATGATCCAGGACCATATTTCGATTGGAAAAGAGTTGATGATTGAAAANATAAGAAAAACTCAATTTAACTTNATTTTTTTCGGTATATCTGCCGCCATGCCAAGCTTTGCNTTAGGNATCCCTTTCGGTTTGTGGTTGCTTTCNGCAGGAGTAACAAAACAGACTTTAGGTTTAGTNACTGTTTCATCAATAATTGTTGCNTTAAATTTTTTATGGTCTCCATTCGTAAANAAAATTAAATTGCCCATAATCTACAACCTTCTAGGTTTAAGAAGGTCATGGATATTTGTTTCACAGATATTGCTGGGAATATTACTGCTGACTCTTTCAGTCTTGAATCCGCAAGAAAGTCTCATCTATGTCGTTGTTGTTGCNTGTTTAATCTATTTTTTTTCATCTGTACAAGATATTGCACTTGATGCTTATAGAGTTGAGTATGATAAATTTTCTAAAGCAGAAAATTTAGCTACGGTTTATCAAATTGGTTATAAAGTTGGGGCTTTTTTAATAGGTGCACAAGTTTATGGCATTATCGGCGCAGATAATTGGCAAACAGTATATATCTATTTAGCTATTTTAATGTTTTGNCTCCCATTAGTTACTGTTTTGAGCATGAGGGTTGATGAGGCTGATTTAAGAGAACCAACTTCAAAACATTTTTTTTCAGCATTTCGNGATCTTTTTAAAAAAAATAATATCGTTATCTTATTGCTGCTTGTTGGGCTATATAAAATTTCAGATATAGTGCTAGGCCCCATGGCTGCTGCTCTATATACTGATGTTGGCTTAAATAATCCTGCCTATCTAGAACAAAAGAGTTATTACAATTTTCTCGCTACATTTGTTGGATCAGGCATTGCTCTGTGGTCAATCAAAAGCTTACAAATTCAGNTAACNATGTTTCTTGGAGCNTTGCTTGTTGTAATTACNAATATGCTCTTTTCTTATTTATTTCTTTTCCCTACTTTTATTAATTTCATCTTTATAAATTTTCTTGATACTGTTGCTCAAGCATTTACGGCTGTATGTTTTATAACTTTCCTAGTTGATCAAGTAAATAGACGTTACACAGCTATTCAATATGCATTTTTAGCCTCTCTTGTGATAATTCCAGGCACATTATTAAAAGGTACATCAGGATTTATAACTGAAAGTGTAGGATTCTATAATTTCTTTTTAGTTATGGGGTTAATGGGCATTCCTTCAGTATGTCTTTCATATCTACTAACAAGAGGTTTTGCATTTAATTTCCAAAATAATCTTAAGATTCTATCTATAGCTTTTGGCATGCTTATTTTTATCCTATCGATTGCCCAAATTGGCTCTTTAGAAGCTTCATTAATAAATGACAAAGTACTACATTTCTTTGCTTATTTATTTCTAGCAGGTCTTGTTCTAGAAGCCAGAACCAAGACTAAAGTTTTTTATCTAATGATAGTCATTTTTTTAATGGGTGTTTTAATTGAAATTATCCAGGGTAATTTAGGTTTGAGGTATTTCGAGTATATGGATATAATAGCGAATTCTTTAGGTATTTTAGCGGGTTTTCTAATTTACATAATGAGAAATAAGACCTTGAAAAAATTATCATAAATACCTAAATAAAAGTGTGTTATTGGAGGATAACTAAAAAATGAAAATAAGACCTTTACAAGACAGAGTAGTCGTTAAAAGACAAGATGAGGAAACAACATCTGCTGGAGGAATAGTGCTTCCTGGATCAGCTACAGAAAAGCCTCAGCAAGGTGAAGTAGTTGCTGTTGGCCCTGGAAAAAAGACAGACGACGGTAAAAGTACGCCTGTTGATTTAAAAGTAGGCGATCATGTAGTTTTTGGACAATACGGTGGCAATACCGTAAAGATTGATGGAGAAGAATTTCTAATTCTTAACGAAAGTGAAATTTATGGAGTTGTAGAGTAGGAGATATTATGGCAGCTAAAGATGTAAAATTCGGAGAAAGTGCGAGAGTAAAACTTTTACAAGGTGTAAATGTTCTTGCTGATGCAGTAAAAGTAACCTTAGGACCTAAAGGAAGAAATGTAATTTTAGATAAATCGTTTGGTGCACCAACAGTAACTAAAGATGGTGTATCTGTTGCAAAAGAAGTTGAACTTGAAGATAAATTTGAAAATATGGGAGCTCAAATGGTTAAAGAGGTTGCATCCCAAACAAGTGATCAAGCTGGTGATGGTACAACTACAGCGACTGTCTTAGCACAAGCAATTGTCAATGAAGGTTTGAAATCAGTTGCAGCTGGAATGAACCCAATGGACCTAAAAAGAGGAATAGATAAAGCTATTTCATCTGCAGTTGAAGAAGTTAAGAAGCTTTCAACTCCTTGCAAAGATAGTTCGGCAATTGCTCAAGTAGGTTCAATTTCAGCAAATGGTGATACAGCAATTGGAGAAATTATTGCAGAAGCAATGGATAAAGTAGGCAAAGAAGGTGTCATTACAGTTGAAGAGGGTTCAGGTATTGATAACGAATTAGACGTTGTTGAAGGAATGCAATTTGATAGAGGTTATTTGTCTCCATATTTTATTAACAACCAAGATAAAATGAATGTAGTTCTCGAAGACCCGTTTGTATTACTCTTTGATAAAAAAATCTCAAATATAAAAGATTTAATTCCATTACTTGAGGGTGTGGCTAAATCTGGTAAAGCTTTGATGATCATCGCTGAGGATGTTGAAGGCGAAGCCTTAGCAACACTCGTCGTAAATAATATGCGAGGAATAGTTAAGGTTGCTGCATGTAAGGCACCTGGATTTGGTGACAGAAGAAAAGCAATGCTTGAGGATATTGCAGTGCTTACTGGAGGTAGAGTAATTTCTGATGAAGTTGGACTTTCACTTGAAACAACAACTATTGAAGATTTGGGTACCGCTAAAAAAGTTGTTCTGGATAAAGAAAATACAACTATTGTGGATGGAGCAGGCTCTAAAGATACTATTGCTGGAAGGGTTCAACAAATTAGAACACAAATAGAAGAAACGACTTCTGATTATGACAGAGAGAAACTACAAGAAAGAGTTGCAAAACTTGCTGGTGGTGTCGCAGTAATCAAAGTTGGAGCAGGTTCTGAAGTTGAAATGAAGGAGAAAAAAGCTAGAGTCGAAGATGCACTTCACTCAACACGAGCAGCAGTCGAAGAGGGTGTTGTGCCAGGCGGTGGTGTCGCTCTTATGAGAGCATTACAGAAAGTAGGTAATCTCAAAGGGGATAATGAAGACCAACAAGCAGGCATTAATATTGCTTTGAGAGCATTTGAGTATCCACTTAAAACCATAGCAAGTAATGCCGGTGAAGAGTCATCAGTTGTAGCAGAGAATGTAAAAAATTCTAAAGGTTCTGAAGGCTTCAATGCAGCAACAGGCGAGTATGGAGATATGCTGAAAATGGGAATACTCGATCCTGCGAAGGTAACAAGAACTGCTTTACAAGCAGCAGGTTCTGTTGGAGGAATGATGATAACTACGGAATGTATGGTTTCAGAGTTGCCTTCAAAAGACCCAGCACCAGCTGGAATGCCTCCTGGAGGAATGCCAGACATGGGTGGAATGATGTAAAGAAAATTAATCTAAAAAAAGGGGAGCAATAGCTCCCTTTTTTTTTGAGTTTATCTTAGACTAAAACTATGAAAAAAATTCAATGCTTCGCGTTACTTTTAACTTGTCCAAGCCTTATATTTGCACATGGATCAAGTTCTGTTCATCTTCATTTCTTTGAAATAGTTGCTGCAACTATAATCTTTGCATTAGTTATTTCTAATGGAAGAAAATTTTTAAAAACTAGGAGGATAAAATGATTAAATTTGATTTAGTAAAAGCACATTGTGACATTCCATGTAAAGTTTATGATCCATACATGGCTCAATATGCTGCACTCAGCGTTATTAGATTAATAGATTTAATTGGTGAATTGCCAGATAATCCATCATCTAAATCTGAACTTGCAAAACTCACTAGGTTGGTCCAGCAGAAAGAGGAACACGCCCATAAAGTCAAAGAAGAAGTTGCAACAATTTGGGGAGATTATTTTAAGCAACCTCAAATAGAAAAATATCCTGAAGTACATAATTTGGCCCACTCCATAATGATGACTGCTTCAAAATGTAAGCAAGAAATATCCAGAGAGAATGCTGAAGAATTACTTAACTTAGTAAACAGTTTTAGTGCTATGTTCTGGGGTTCAAAAGATGTTGAGACAACCACTGTTACCTCATCAAATTTGCCACATATGGATATAGTTGTTCCAAAGTAATAATATGCTGAAGGTCCATAAAGTTTCAGGCACCAGTATGATGCCGTATTTTAGACCTGATCAGCACGTTTTTTCTCTTCAGACCAAGAAAATAAAACCTAATGATGTGGTGGTTTTTAAGTATAAAAATGAGAACTTTATTAAAAGAGTGAGAGCTGTTAGTAAATATTTTTTTAATGTTGTATCAGACAATCAAAATTATCCATCAGAAGTTACTGGAATTAATCTAGATAAAAAATTTCTAATTGGAAAGGTAATTTTCAAATGGTAACAACATTAAACTTTTATGATGAATTAATCATACTAGTATTTTTCATTAGTACAGTGATATGGATGGGATTAACACTTTATTCTTCCCTGATTTCTCAGGAATTTTTGATGAAAGCATCCGAACAGGAAAAAAAAGTTTATTTATTAAATATTCAAACAAATGTTATGTGGTACATGAGATGGTCATCGCTTGTTTCATTTTTAACATCTGTATATTTGATGAGTTACATTTCAAGTATTGAATATGCTTACAATATCGGGACTTCTTTAGCATCCCTAATGATTACATTTATGTTTCTCAATACATGGGCGATCATTTGGAGAAAGCAAAAAAGAATTATTGCCTTAACGAGAGATGCTGAAAAATGTGAGCAGAGATACGACCTAGCAATAAGAACAAATTCTTTGCTCTCTTTACCTTTGCTTGGTTTGATGCTTTATACAGCTCAGACTAAAGAGGTTTTAATGCCTCTTCTAAATGAAGATGGTAATCTAGGACCAGGATGGAGCTCATATTCGCTTTGGATTAGTATTTTAATTCTAATAATTATTCAAATTAATCTAGTTTTTGGTAAAAATCGGTGGTGGATGAATACAGCTAAAAAACTATTAATAACAAGCATCCTTTTAATTTTTCTTTTTGGTTGGCTCTTAAGAAATTCTTAACTTATTTTAGTAATACGAACTTCAAGAATCTTGTTGTCCTCAATTTTTGTTGTCTCTAATTTAAATGATTGAATTTCAATACAGATATTATTTTTTGGAATTTGATCCAGATGATTAATTATTAAGCCACTTAAAGTTTTAGCACCTTCCTCGGGCAGATCCCAATCCATTTTCTTATTGAGCTCTCTTACTATTACTGATCCTTCAGCAATCAAAGAGATATCATCAATAATTTCAAACCCCTCTTTCAGGTCTCCTTCATTGAACTGACCAATGATTTGTTCAATTAAATCTTCCAGAGTAATTAATCCAGTAACTTCGCCGTATTCATCCACAACCAATGCAACTTCTGTGCCGTTTTTTTGAAAGTTCTTTAATTGAGCAAAAAGTTGGGTGCTTTCTGGAACGTAATATGACTCAATTAAAAAATCTTCCACATCAGACTTAAATTCAGCTAGCTGTTCTATTTCTTTTGAATGAATAAAACCTATTATTTGATCTTCACTTTCTTTATAAACAGGATAAAACCTATTTCTTTCCTCATTATTGAACATTCTTAATTCGTCAATATTTATGCTTATTACTTCATCATTGGGTATCAGAATGTCTTGCACAGTTAAATCTCGCAGATCAAGAAGCGATTTCATTGCCTCGGCTTCTTCTTCATCAACTTGTTCAGTTTTTTTATCAAGGACTGATTTCAACTCATCTCTATTTAAATTTTGAGCGAAGTAATTTTCACCTCCTTTTACGCCTGTAATCCATGAACTAAAGAAATTTAGAATGCGCGACAACCATCCTAAGTAGTTTGTTA
>NYSP01000004.1 GCA_002683115.1 Gammaproteobacteria bacterium | reverse complement strand
CTGTCTAACAACTGTCGCTACTGTGGACTGTTTTTGTCCTATGGCAACATATACACAGGTAATGTCAGAATCTTTTTGTCTTATAATTGTGTCTACAGCAATAGCGGTTTTTCCTGTCTGCCTATCGCCAATAATTAGCTCCCTTTGTCCTCTCCCAATTGGAACCATTACATCAATTGATTTAATGCCTGTTTGTACTGGCTGATCAACAGACTGTCTATCAATAACACCTGGAGCCACAACCTCAATCGGTGAGTTTTGCTCAGAAGCCACCTCGCCCTTACCATCGATCGGTCGTCCTAAAGCGTCTATAACTCTGCCTTTGAGGCCTTCACCAACTGGGACCTCGAGTATTCTGCCGGTGGTTTTAACTTTTTGTCCTTCCTTAATGTGTCCCGCATCGCCTAAAACAACAGCACCAACTGAGTCGTTTTCAAGATTAAGCGCTAAACCAAAAGTTCCTTCACCAAAATCTAGTAATTCTCCATACATGGCATCTTCAAGGCCATAAATTTGTACAATGCCGTCAGCAGTAGACAGCACCTCTCCAACATTTGCTTCTGTTGCTGCTCCCTTGTAGCCATCTATCTTTTTCTTGATGATGCTTGATATTTCTGAAGGGTTTATTTTGGTTGTCATTTTTTCTCCTTTAATTAATTAGGGCTGCTTTAAGCCCGTCAAGTTTGTTGTCGACGCTCAGGTCAATTTCGTTATCCTTATATTTAAGAACCACGCCGCCCAGCATGGCTTTGTTTATCTCGAATTTTACTGGTGTAGAGGGCCCTATGTTTGAGGAAACAAACCCCAAAACCCTTTCCTTAACCTCTTCGCTTGGCTCTTCATTAACTGTCACTTTTACTGGTATGTTGTTTTGTCTTTTTGAAGCGTATTCCAAAAAATAGCTAAAAATACTTGGCAATAGTTCCATTCTTCCGTTTTTGGCAAGTGTTTGCATGAAGGCTTTTAGGTCTTCGTTATCACCAACAAGCTCTAGAGCCACAGTAATTTTCTCTTCTTTGTTTATGGTTTTGTTTGCAAAAACCTCTCCAAGACTTTTTGTGTCTGGATTAATAGAAATCTCATGAAATAGGCCCAAAACCTGTTCAAGACCCTCTTTATTTAAAGAGTCGAACAAGCCCTTGGCGTAAATTTCATTCAGTCTATTCATTTTCTAAAATCGTCTAAGCTCTTATCAACAGTTTCTTGGTGATTGCTTTGCGAAACCTCTTTAGAGACAATCTTTTTAACTGCTGCCATTACGCTTGATGCAAAATCTTTTTCGAGGTTCTTTTTGGCATTAACCACTTCTTTTTCAATCTCGGATTGTGCAGAGCCAACTATCCTTTCCTTTTCATCGGTAGCTTTGCTCTTTGATTCTTCAACTATTTTTTCTGCTTGGCTTTTGGCATTGTCCATAATCTTTTTTGCTTCTTTCTTTGCATTTGCAAGCATTTTTTTGCTTTCTTCTTCAGCTTCGATTATTTTTTTGGCGCTATCTTCTGAGTCTTTTAGACCTTGCTCAATCTTTTGAGCCCTTTCTTCCATTGCTGCCAAAAGAGGCGGCCAAACAAACTTCCAACAAAACCAAACGAACAACCCAAAGGCTATCATTTGTCCAAGTAGTGTCGCGTTTAAGTTCATTTTTTATGCAACAAATAAAACATAAAACGCCAAACCAACAGATATCATGGGNACAGCATCTACAAGACCAATACCTAAAAAGTATGTAGGTCTTANTTGATCTTCAAGCTCTGGTTGTCTTGCAATAGACTCTATGAGTTTAGAGCTGAGAACCCCAGCACCGACTCCGGCCCCAATTGCAGCCAATCCAAACATTAAACCTGCTCCGATAAATCTTGCAGCTTCTACTTCCATATTCACAACCTCCTTAATGTTGTTCAAATTTTTCATGTGCCATATTCATNTAGACCACTGTAAGCATCATAAATATAAATGCTTGCAGCACAACTATTAGAATATGAAATATAGCCCAAATTAAGCTTAGCGTTATACCGGCCAAGTTTAATCCTAATCCAGCTATTGTAAGTTGAGTTAATTCAATTGAAACCATTCCAGCGATTAATAAAAAGATCATTTCNCCNGCGTACAGATTTCCATAAAGCCTTAGNGCCAAAGACAGCGGCTTTGCTAACAGNTCGATTATTTCTATAAACAGNTTGGCCGGCAACATCCAAGGGCCAAAAGGGTGCAATGAGATTGATTTTATAAAACCTATAAAGCCTTTTGATTTGATGCTGAAGAACAAATATAAACCAAAAACTGACAGTGCAAGCGAGGCAGTCAAATTAAGGTCTGTTGTTGGCACAACCTTTAAATATGGTATTCCCAACAATTCAGCTGGGTAGGGTATCAGGTCTACTGGAACAAGGTCCATGAGGTTCATCAACAAGACCCATGAAAAAATTGTTAAGGCCATGGGTGCTATAAGTGAATTTTTGGCTGACTTAAATGTTCCTTGCACAACACCATTTATGAAATCTATCATCATTTCTATAAAGCACTGTAGTCTCGTGGGCTTATAGAGAGAAAAGTTTTTGGCTGCCCTGGCAAAGATAAACAAAAAAATAGCTCCCAACAGGGTTGAAAAGAATAGTGTGTCTATGTGAAATGCCCAAAACCCCATTTCTGCGACCTCTGCTTTTCCTTGGGCTAGGGTCCAGGTGTCTTTTTGCAGCACTTCTGTTGTGCCGTCTTTATTGATTCTTTCGTAACCTTCAGGCAGCTTGCCGTACACCAAATTCTGTAAGTGGTGTTCTAAATATTCTTGAAATGTACGTCCTGAACTATCAGATGCCATGGGTGCCGTAATTTTAATTTATTTTTTGCGCTGTTTACAGGGTTAAATTGATATTTTCTCTATGATTCCATCAAGCTCATCATATGAATAGTATTTAATAACCATTTTTCCCTTGCCTTTTTTGTCTTCTATTGTGACCTTAGAGCCAAGTTTTGAGCTGAGAGCTGATTCAAGGTTCAGTTCGTCTCTTGATTTTTCTTTCTTGTTGTAGTGTTTTGTGGGTTTGTCTGCAACCAAGGCCTCAAGCTCTCGAACAGAAAGCTGTTTCTGAACAATGGTGTCTAGGAGCGCCTCTATTTTGGTTGGTTCGGCGCCCAAAAGAACTTTTGCATGCCCCTCGGAAAGCGAGCCTTTTTCGAGCGCTGTTTGAATTTTTGGCGGCAGAGTTAAAAGCCTGAGAGAGTTAGCTACAGAGCTTCTTGGTTTTCCAACACTTTTCGCCACCTGTTCCTGGGTGTAGCCAAACTCTTCTTTTAGCCTCTGGTACCCTTTTGAAACCTCTAAAGGGTTGAGGTCTTCTCTTTGTACGTTCTCTAGAATTGCTATTTCTAACGACTGTGTGTCGTTTATTTTGGCCACAACTACTGGCACCTTTTTGATGCCTGCGATTTTGGCTGCCCTCAGTCTTCTTTCCCCAGCTACCAGCTCAAACTTGTTGCCGTCTTCTCTAACAAGCAGCGGCTGTATAATTCCGTGTTTCTTAATTGAGTCTGAAAGCTCTTTAAGCCTCTTTTCATCGAATGTGGTTCTGGGCTGATATTGATTTGCAACAATAGAGCTGATGCTGATCTCGTTTGTTTGTTTGTTGTCTGGCTTGGCCTTTTTGGATTTGTTTTTTGGGGTGGTGCTTTTTGGTTGAGCGGTTTCGCCCAGCAGCGCCTGCAGGCCTTTGTTCAGAGATGATTTTTTAGCCATTCTCAAATTTCCTTATAAATTCGCCCGACAAGCTTAAAAAAGCTTCGGCCCCAATAGACTTTATATCATAATCGACTATAGATTGGCCATGGCTGGGGGCTTCTGCCAGCCTAACGTTCCTTGGTATGATTGTGTTTAAAACCTGTTTTTTAAAATGCTTTTCAAGCTGGTCTGAAACCTCTCTGGTAAGCCTGTTTCTCCAGTCTGCCATGGTTCGAAGTATTGCGGCTATTTCTATTTTTAAATTTAACGCGTCGTTTAGCTCATCGATCGTATTTTTTAGGGTTACCAGTCCCTCAAGCGCATAATACTCACACTGCACAGGCACAAGAACCTTTTTTGAATATTCCATGGCGTTTATTGTTAAAAGATTCAGGGCTGGGGGGCAGTCAAAGAAAACATAGTCGTACTTTTTTATTCCTTTTTTTAAGTTTTGTGAAAAATATTTTTCCCTTGCTGGTGTTTTTTCAATTATCTTTTCTGTTGCAATAAGGTTTGTGTTTGCTGGCAGGATGTCATAGCCTCCTGTTGCTGGCTGCACACAATCTGCAAGATCCAAACCAGACTCAAAAACCTCATATAAAGACTCTTTGCTGTTTTTTTCTATCCCTGCAGCTGAGCTGGCGTTTGCCTGGGGGTCAATGTCAATGAGCAGCACCTTTTTGTTAACTTTAGCCAAGGTGGCTGCCAAGTTGACGGCTGTGGTGGTTTTGCCTACGCCTCCCTTTTGGTTAGTTATTGCTATTTTTACCGTCATAAATTTCAACGACAAGCATCTTTGTTTTTTTTACCGTATAGCTGTGTCTTTTGTAATCATATAACAAAGAGCCCACTTCTGATATTTCTTGCTTGGTTTTTTCATCGTCCTTTTTGAGGTGCAAGGATTTGTTGTTCTTTTTGTTGTGGGCAGCCGCTTTGCTAATGCTGGAAAATGCTTTAAAAACCAAACTGTGTTGTTCCTCTATGTTTAGGTCTTCCACTCTTTTGTGTTCAGCTGTGAGATTGTCCAGGCCGAGCGCTCTCTTTGCTGTCTTTTGGAACGCTATCTTTTTCTGATTGCTGTCTATGCTTAAAAAGCTCCGGTTTGGATTAAGTATTGCCCAGACAATTGCCGGCAGCCCTGCGCCCGAGCCGCAGTCTACAACAAGACCCTCAAGCCTGTCTTTAATGCTCGCATACGCTGCAACACAATCTGCGACATGTGTTTCATAAAACTCTTTTGCTGTTTTGGCTGAAGTAAGGTTGTGTTTTCTGTTGGCGCTCTCGACGAGCTCAGCAAACTTTTGCAGAAGGAGCTCTTGTTCAGTTGTTGTTTTGAATGGCATCTATTTTTTTTAAATGAATGGTTAAAACATTTAGGGCTGCCGGCGTAATTCCTTCTAACAACGAAGCCTCATAAAGGTTTTTTGGTTTTTTCTTGTTTAGCTTTTCTTGAAGCTCTCCCGAAAGACCAATGACTTCCCCGTAATCAAATATCAAGCCTAGCTCGTGCTCCTCTAGATTTTTCATTTTGTTTATTTCTCTTTTTTGCTTCTCCACATAACCAGAATATCTAATGTCATAGTATGTTTCTTTGAAGTGGTCCCTCTTGCACAAAGCAATCGCCTCAACCTCTTCTTGTGTTGTGTCGTTTCTTTTGCACATCGTCATCAGGCTTATCTGCTTGCCTTTAAATCTTGTCTTTTTGTCTTTAAGCTCCTTTAGGTTTTTTGCTTTGTTTGCTTTTTTAGCCAAATATTTTTCTTGTCTTTCTTCAGTAAGCGCTCCAAGCCTTTTTCCGTCTTCAAACATTCTTTCGTCGGCGTTGTCCTGTCTGAGCAAAAGCCTGTGTTCAGCCCTTGATGTAAACATTCTGTAGGGCTCGCTCACCCCAAACCTTGTCAGGTCATCGACAAGCACTCCCATATAGCTGTTTTGTCTTAAGGGTTGCCAGGGTTTTTCTTTTTTCACTTTAAGCGCAGCGTTAATGCCCGCAATTAGTCCTTGTGCTCCTGCTTCTTCATAGCCCGTTGTTCCATTAATCTGTCCTGCAAGAAAAAGGTTTTCTATGTCTCTGTAAAGAAGTGTCTTTGATAGGTTTCTTGGGTCTATATAATCATATTCGACCGCATAGCCTGGCTGAACTATTCTGGCTTCTTGAAAGCCTTCGATTGACCTTATATATTTTTCTTGAACCTCTAAGGGCAAAGAAGTCGATATTCCGTTTGGGTAGACCCAGTTGCTTTTCAAGCCTTCCGGCTCGACAAATATTTGGTGCTGTTGTTTATCAGCAAACCTCATTATCTTGTCTTCTATAGAAGGGCAGTATCTTGGTCCGACACCGCTAATTAGCCCTGAATACATTGCAGACTTTTTAATATTTTCTCTAATAATTTTGTGAGTTTCTGGGTTGGTCTTTGTTATATGGCAGCTTGTTTGTTCCGGGTGTTTGTTTTTTTCTCCCATGAATGACATGTGCATGTTTTCCTCATCGCCTGGCTGAGCCTCAAGCCTATTAAAGTCTATGCTTTGCTTTTCAAGCCGCGGTGGTGTGCCTGTTTTAAGTCTTCCTGTTTTCGCTCCAGTGTTTCTAAAGAACTCTTCAAGGCCTGATGATTTTTCTTCATCTATTCTGCCTCCTTCTTTTTTTTCATTTCCTATTAGTATTGCTCCGTTCAAGAATGTGCCTGTTGTTAAAACAAACGCTTCTGACTTGTACTCCCCTTTCTTGCCGTGGGCGCTTTGTATTTTCTTTTTCTTAATAACAAAATTTATAACCTCGTCCTCTATAACAACCACACCATCTTCTGCTAGTTTCTTTTGTATGCTTTTCTCATAAATCTCTTTGTCTGCTTGAGCTCTGAGTGCTTGCACGGCTGGCCCCTTCTTCTTGTTTAAGGTTCTAAACTGAATGCCTGCTAGGTCTGTGGCCTCAGCCATATACCCACCCATAGCGTCTATCTCTCTAGCAAGATGAGTTTTGCCTATGCCTCCTATAGCAGGGTTGCATGACATTCTGCCGGACTTGCTGGCATCAAGAGTTATTAAAGCAACGCTTAGCCCAAGCCTTTTTCCAGCCAAAGCAGCTTCTGTGCCTGCGTGCCCCCCTCCTATTACTATTAAATTAAATATATTATTCATTTACTTTATTTTTATTGTTTTTATTAGCAAGGCCTTCTCCTGTTAACAACTCTTAATTATAGCTTTATATAAGGCTTTCATAAAATTTCAACAAGGGGAGATGATTGTAATTATCTTATTAACATAAAGACAGATTGTTGTTGATTAAATGTGGAAAAAAAGATATCAACAAACTATGAACACGAAAACTATTTACCTATACAGAAGTTTTTAAAAATTTCGTCAAGAATTTTTTCGTTATCAAAAGAACCGTAAATGTCTTTCAATAACAAAAGGCAATCTCTTAGTTGTTGAGCACCATGCTCATAAAAATCACTACCGCTAGAAACGCTGGTTAAAAGGCTGTGCGACTTAACAAGACTGCTATAAACTCTTTTGGAAACAAGACCCTTTTCAGACTTGGGCTTTGCTTTTTCTGAGATAAAGTTACAGAGGCTCAAAACACCATCTCCTGTTTTTGCAGAAACAACAAAACCAGAAAAAGATGAGGGCACATCAGATATGTCAGATTTGTTAAAGATAGTGTTTATGCCTTTCTTATTTATGATGTCCTCAGCCCTATCAATCACCAAAAAGACGAGATCGGAATCTGAAACTGCCTTCCTCCCCTTTTCTATGCCTTCTTTCTCAATTTCATTTGTACCAGAAGCCCGCACACCAGCTGTGTCCTGAAGCTCAACCTCAACACCAGCCATCTGAACAGTCTTTCGAACCACATCTCTTGTAGTGCCGGGGGTGCTTGATACTATAGCTTCTTCTGAACCTACGACCCTATTAAACAAAGAAGACTTACCAACGTTGGGTTTGCCAGTAAAGACCACCTTTAATCTTTCACTTTCTTTTTCAAAAGGAGCATAATTTTCTATCAAATGCCCTATTTTTGAAGCAAGATCACCAAAAGANTGAAAAACCGCCTCTTTTGTAAGAGTGCTGACATCTTCTTCGTCAGAAAAGTCAAGCTGAGATTCAAGCTGAACAAGAAGGNTCTCTGACTCAGCAATTGCGCTCTTAACCCTTTCAGCCAGNCGACCAGACCGAAAGTCATTTAAAGCCACTGCGCTTTCGAAAGAACCAGCCTCTATGCCAAGAGCCACGCCTTCAGCTTCTGAAAGAGACATTTTGTTGTTAAGGAAGGCCCTCTTTGTAAACTCACCTGGCTCAGCCTCTCTTAAACCAAAGCTTTCTAACCAAACAAAAAGCTCAGAGAAAATCGCGGGGTTGCCGTGTGCGTGTATTTCAACTATATGCTCACCATTATAAGAGGCAGGCGCAGGAAAGTTCAGNAACAAACAGCTCTCANTAAGGCCNCCNATATNTAGCGTTTTGTGATAGCACCCTCGAGACGCGGAAACTAGATTAAGCGCAGCCAAAAGCTCAGGCGGCAGAACAGCTGCAGAAACACGAACCACAGAAATTGCAGAACGACCAAGAGGGGTCGCTAGTGCATAAATGGGCTCTGAATCAGGATGTTGTTTCAACTCGTCTTAAGATTAATGCTTGAGGCACAATTGACAGCGCCATATTGATAACAGANTAAACGACCACCCCGGCAGGCATAAACAAAAATATGATCGTAAGCATNGGCGGAAAGACAATCATCATCTGTCTGGATATTTGGGCTTGCATNCCTTGTGTTTGTGGTGGCTTGGGCATCATCATTTGAGACAAATACATCATGGCGCCCATAAGCACNGGCATAATCATGTACGGATCAGACTCAGCCAAATCAGGAATCCACAAGAACGATTCTCCTCGAAACTCAAATGCTTCACGCGTCACCCAAAACATTGCTAGAAAAATTGGTATTTGAGGGATCATGGGAAAACACCCAGCCAGAGGATTAAACTTTTCTTTTCTATAAAGCTGCATCATTTCCATGCCGGCCTTTTGTTGGTCGTTTTTATGCATATTTTGAATCTCTTGAATTTTTGGTTGCAGCTTTCTCATTTTTACCATGGAATTTATTTGCATTATTTGCAGGGGCGACAACAACAACTTAAAAGCCAAGGTCAACAAAACAATTGCGAAACCCCAATCACCAACAATGGAGTGGAAAAAGTTTAAAACCACAATCAAGAACTCGCCAATGCCATACACAAAACCCAGATCGAGGTTGTACTTAAAGTGCGGAGCTATTTCTTCTAGTATGTTTTTTTGTTTGGGGCCNAGAAACAAGCTGGTTTCAGAAACAAAACCGCCCGCCACTGCGACCGCATCTTCTGAAATCCCAAAACGGTAAACTCCAGAAGAGTCTGCTGGATACAAAGAGATTTTGTGTTGTGCTTCTTTGTCAAAAACAGCAACCACAAAATGTTTTTGAGAATANCCAATCCAATTTCCCACATAATCTTCTCTNCCCCTTACTGAAGTTATTTGTTCGTCATTAAAAACATCTTCGGTAGTGCTGTAAGCCAAGTGGTCTCTTGAAAAAGAGGTTCCATAGTCAATAGATTTGTTTCTGTTTCTATAAAAGGTTTTGAAGGCTGAGATGTTTCCAAACGAACCAGAGGCCAGCTCCAGCTCATCGCTAATTTTGACAACATGGGGACCATCAAANACAAACGTTTTGGTTAAGTAGTTGCCGCTTGAGTCTTCTGCACCTATTGCTAGGCTGTCAGCGCTGGCACTTAGCACACGAAACGGCTCTGCGTTTCTAAAACCCGATATTGATGACTTGAAATAAAACTTTAGAAGCTCATCATCAGACAAAAGACGGGTTTTGTATAGACCGTTTTGTTCCTTTTTTTCATAGAGAAAGGCCTCCCTAATTGATCCGTCCGCAAGATCAACAAAAAGATCTAGAGAGCCGTTGCTTAGTTTTTCATAAACCATCTCACCAGCACTGTCTTGGACAGCAAGGCTNCCCTGNAGTTTTATTTCTTTGCTTCCAGAGTTCCACTCATAAATCAGGCCCAACAAAAGCAGCAGAGCCAAAGACCCGTATATTAGACGCGGATTAAACATTTTTAAAAAACCCCTCTAGGTTNTTTTCAAACCCTTCTATAAATTTATTAAATTTTATCAAATAATCCATAGACTTATTCCTGTTAACGCTTTTTCTGAAAACCTCCTTTGCTCTTCTGCGCAGAAGATTCCTTCTAGTAGCTTTTTTAACAGAGCTTTTTGGTATTAATATAATTGCTGATGGAGGGGGTGAGTCCTTTTCGGTGCAGTAAACACTCAATCCGCCAACAACCTCATAACCCTTCCAACCAAACATTTGTTTGTTTAAAGACTTGATACGAAAGCTTTTGGAATAACTTAGGTCTTTGGGCATTGAATTATACAGACAATGACTTTCGGCCCTTAGCTCTTCTGTTGGAAAGCACAGACCTGCCTGCCTTTGTAGACATTCTTTCTCTGAAACCATGAGTTCTTTTTCTCTTGGTGTTTGTAACTTTTAGCGTTCTTTTCATATTTATCCACAGCTTTTTAACAAAAAAACAATGTATTTGTTACATGTTTTAAAAAGCTTAAGTATTATAAACTTATCGANATGTCTAACAAGGTTTCAACAATAAATATTTTTAACAAAGGAGTCAAAGAGCTTGAGAAGGACCTTAACTCAACCGAAATTAATTCTTGGATTAAGCCCCTTCAGTTTGATCTTAAAGAAAACAACTTCAACATTTATGCCCCGAACACCTTTGTTGGAGATTTTTTCAAAGAAAAGTATTTGCCTCAGATAACATCGTTTTTAGAGAACCATATTGGCAGAAACAAGTTCATTCTTAATGTTTCTGTTAAAAGCTCAACACAAACACAACCNCAAACGACAGGCCTTAATGCAAACTACACGTTTGATACATTCGTGACAGGCAAATCAAACCAGATAGCGCTTGCAGCAGCGAAACAAGTTGCTGAAAAGGCATCTCAAACAGAATACAACCCGCTTTTCGTTTATGGAGGAGTTGGGCTCGGTAAAACACACCTCATGCACGCNATAGGAAACAAGCTTTTAGAGGAGAGGCCTAATGCAAAAATTTGCTATGTCCATTCAGAAAGGTTTGTAAGCGACATGGTAAAGGCCTTACAGCTGGGTGCGATTAACGAGTTTAAAAAATTCTATAGAGGCCTAAACGCCTTATTGATAGACGACATCCAGTTTTTCGCGGGNAAAGAGCAATCACAGGACGAACTGTTCCACACTTTCAACAGCCTAATTGAAAGCGGAAACATGATGATTTTTTCNTGTGATAGATACCCGAAAGAGATTGAGGGCCTCGAGGACAGGCTCAAGTCAAGGTTTGGTTGGGGTCTGTCTGTTGTAATTGACCCTCCTGCCCTAGAAACAAGAACAGCAATTTTGTTGAAAAAAGCAGATGAGATGGGTTTGGTTTTACCAGAGGATTGTGCATTCTTTATAGCCCAACAAGTTAAGTCTAATGTTAGAGAATTAGAGGGGGCGTTAAAAAGAGTTGCGGCTAACGCAAAGTTTGCCAAAACAGAAATCGACATTAACCTTGTAAAAGAATCGTTGAGAGATATTTTAGCGATACAAGCAAAAATGGTCACAATCGGAAACATTCAAAGGGTTGTAGCCGACTACTACAACATAAAACTTAGTGATTTATTGTCTAAAAGAAGAAACAGGTCTATAGCAAGACCCAGACAGGTTGCAATGGCGCTATCNAAAGAGCTGACAAACCACAGCTTGCCAGAAATTGGTGAAGCTTTTGGTGGAAGGGACCACACAACCGTAATACATGCTTGTGAAAAAACGAAAGAACTTATCAAGGAAAATCTAGAGATAGACGAGGACTACAAAAAGCTTAGAAGANGCCTATCCGCATAAAATGAAATTTAAGATAGATAAAGCAAACATAATAAACGAATTTCAATCGCTCGCAGCTGTTGCTGACAAAAANCAAACCCTACCAATTTTAAGCAACATACTAATAAGGTGTGATGTTGGTGAAATTAGAATGCTAAGCACAGACCTTGAGGTTGAGCTTGAGGTTGTGCTGGATGGCCACTCAGTCGAAGCTCCAGGAGAAACAACNATACCAGCAAAAAAAGCAGCGGANATTATTAGAGAGCTGCCAGAGGGAGAGGTGTCGTTTTCTTTAAGCGACGAAAGCTCGAAACTTACAGTCAAATCTTCTTCTGGTCGTTACAACCTTTCAACAATACCAGGGTCTGACTTTCCTGACTTTGATGTAGTTAAAAGCGAAGANGTNCACACGATTTCTACCGAAAAACTTAGAGAGCTTTTTCATAAAACCTCTTTTGCAATGGCAAATCAAGACTGGCGCCACTACTTAAACGGGTGTTTGTTTGAAAAGTCGTTAAACTCANTAAATATGGTTGCTACAGACGCACACAGGCTTGCTGTATANAAATCTGAGCTNGAGAGCGAGGGAGATTTCTCAGGCATTATACCCAGAAAAACAGCAGTTGAACTAATGAAAATATTGCCCAAAGAGAATGAAGAAATTCAATTTTACATAAACAGCAACAATATTGTTTTTATGTCTAAAAAATTTACATTTAAATCTAAANTAATTGATGGCAACTATCCCAATTACAATCAAGTAATTCCCCAAGGAGAGGGCACAAAAATTACTTTTAACAGAAAAGACATGCTAGATTCGTTATCTAGAGTATCAGTATTGACAAGCGAGAAATTTAAAGGGGTTAAGNTAAAAGCTGTAGACGGGGTCTTAGATGTCTCGGCACACAACCCAGACCAAGAATCTGCAGAGGAAAAACTAGACATTGTTGGAAATAGCGAGGGCTTTGATATAGCTTTCAATGTAAATTATCTAAAAGAGGTTTTAAGCACAATAGAAGACAAAGAGATATCACTGGTTAGTTTTGGTAGNGATAAAAGTGCGCTTGTCGAAAGTAGCGATGAAAAACAAACCCTAGTACTAATGCCGCTTCTTTTATAAAGTGTTAGTAAAAGAGATCAAACTAGAAAACTTCAGAAGTTATGATTTTCTTGAAATGCCTATAAATAAAGGCATAACACTAGTTCATGGAGATAACGGATCTGGAAAAAGCAGCATAATAGAATCAATAATGTACGCCTTTAGTGGCAAGTCATTTCGCACAAACGAGACTGACACATTAATAAGAAAAAATTTTAAATATTTCCAAGTTTTAGTTGGTTTTGATGATGGGCAGATCCTTAAAGTGACAAAAAAAGCAAATGAAAGAGCAAAGATAGTACAAAATAAGAACAAAAAAACAGAAAACTACGCATCTTTAGTGAAGAAATTCCCAACCTGCATGGTAGAAAATAAAGAATTCTTCTTTACTTATACAAACCCAGAAGGGAAAAGGCAATATTTGAATAAACTATTGTTCTACGTGGAACAACAAGAGCAGAAGTTGATTAATGAACTAAAAAAGATAATTACACAAAGAGCGGCATGCCTTAAAAACAAAGACTATAATCAAATAACTTATTGGGATCAACAACTTATAAANATAGAACCAAATATTACGAAAACTAACAAAGATCTTTGTGAATTAATAAATGACTATATTAGAAATGACGAGCTAATACACCATTTTGCTGAAAAAAATGAATGGATTANAAANATTAGACTTATTTATAGTCCTGGATATGAAAAAGAAGCAAATTTTTCNGAAATATTGGCTAAAAATATTGAAAAAGACATGATTTTAAAAAGAACTTCTGAAGGACCACACCGCAGAAGCTTCAAAATTGATCTAGATAATTGTGATGCATCAGAAATTCTGTCAAGAGGACAACAGAAAATTGCTTCTATAATTCTTCACCTACTACAGCGCCAGATTATTGTCGACAAAACAAACCAAACACCNCTTTTGTTAATGGATGATATTTCTTCTGAATTAGATAAAGAAAACTCTAATTTAATGTTAAAATATCTAATAGATAATCGTGTTCAAAGCATTATGACATCAATAGATCAAGCACATTTCACNAACCCAGATAACGTGTTGATGTTCCACGTAGAACACAATGGAGANGTTTCTTATGTCAAATGATTATGATTCAGACAGCATTAAGGTTTTAAAGGGCTTAGAGGCTGTTAAAAAGCGTCCTGGAATGTATATTGGGGACACAGACGATGGTACAGGATTGCATCATATGGTGTTTGAGGTNTTAGACAANTCTATNGATGAGGGATTGGCAGGATTTTGTAATCAAATAGATGTTGTTATAGGAAAAGATGGTTCTGTNTCAGTATCAGACAATGGAAGAGGTATACCTGTAGACAAGCATGAAGAAGGGGCGTCTGCTGCTGAAGTTATTATGACGGTGCTACATGCAGGNGGAAAGTTTGACGAGAACAGCTATAAAGTCTCAGGCGGGCTGCACGGTGTTGGGGTTTCTGTCGTTAATGCCCTAAGNAGCAAACTNGTGCTTGANATTGAAAGACAAGGCAATCTTTATAAACAAGAATATGCTGATGGCTTTCCACAAACAGAGCTTGAGGTGGTTGGAAAGAGTGAAAAAACAGGAACCAAAGTTACATTTATTCCTTCGACTAAGATTTTTTCACAAACAAAGTTTGATGTAGACATCTTAACAAAAAGAATTAGGGAGCTTTCATTTTTAAATCAAGGAATTGGCATTAGTGTTTTAGACGAAAGAACAGGAAAAACACAAAACTTTAAATCCGAAGGTGGCCTAAATGAATTTGTTAAACACCTTACAGGAAAAAAAGAAACTGTAGGGACTCCCTTTTATGCTCAGGCCAACATGAAGGGCATAGGGGTTGAGGTTGCAGTTCAATGGACAAANACCTATAGAGAAAACGTACAATGCTTCACAAACAACATACCGCAAGGCGACGGAGGAACGCATTTAGCAGGCTTCAGAGGCGGCCTAACAAGAGTAATTAAAAACTTTATTAAAAAAGAAGACTTAATGCGTAAAAAGGAAGTTGAGATTACGGGAGAAGATGTAAGAGAGGGGATGGTTGCAATCATTTCACTAAAAATGCCAGATCCGAAGTTTTCTTCTCAAACNAAAGACAAGCTAGTTTCTTCAGAAGCCAGACCAGCAGTAGAGGGCTTGCTGAATGACTACTTCATGGATTTCTTGTTAGCTAACAANCCACAAGCAAAAGAGATTCTTGGTAAAGTTTTAGANGCTGCATANGCTAGAGANGCAGCGAGAAAAGCGAAAGAGATGACAAGAAGAAAGGGCTTGCTTGATATTGGNGGTCTGCCGGGCAAACTGGCTGACTGTCAGGAAAAAGACCCGTCTCTCTCTGAGCTCTTTCTTGTTGAGGGAGANTCTGCTGGAGGTTCAGCAAAACAAGGAAGAGATAGAAGCTTCCAAGCAATATTGCCCCTTAAGGGTAAAATTATTAATGTTCAGAAAGCCAGGCTTGACAAAGTTTTATCTTCAAACGAAATNGGAACCCTCATTACAGCGCTCGGAACAGGAATAGGGGTCGACGAGTTTAGTGTAGAAAAATTGAGGTACCACAGGGTAATTATTATGACCGACGCTGACGTAGATGGATCCCATATAAGAACTTTANTGCTGACGTTTTTCTATAACCAAATGTATGACCTCTTAGAAAAGGGCCATATTTANCTTGCACTTCCTCCTTTATTCAAAATTAAAAAAGGNAGCAAGACTCATTACGCGAAAGATGAAGAAGAAAAAGATGCAATTTTAAAAGCATTGCGTGAGGAGAGNTCAGAAGGAGCTAGATCGCCTGAAATACAGAGATATAAAGGGCTAGGAGAAATGAACCCTGAACAGCTGTGGGAGACAACTTTTGACCCAACTAACAGAAGGCTTGTTCAAATAACANTAGATGATGCGAGAGAGATGGTTGATGACATTTTTGAAACCTTAATGGGCGACCAAGTCCAACCAAGAAGACAGTTTATAGATGAAAATGCTCTCAGCGCAGAAAATGTTGATATTTAAAACAGCTTTTTGAACAGCTCTTCAAGATCTTTTGTGTGAACTCTTTTTTGCTCCATAGAGTCTCTGTCTCGAACTGTAACAGTTTCTTCATCAAGAGACTCAAAATCAATAGTGATGCAAATAGGNGTGCCTATTTCATCATGACGTCTATAGTTTTTACCAATGTTTCCACTATTTTCAAACAAAACACGCCCCAGCCCTAATGCTTGAAGTTTGTTTTTTATTTCTTTTGCTTTGGAAACTATTTGTTTGTCATTTTTCTTTAACGGGATTATTGCCGCTTTTATGGGAGATAGATGGGGCTCAAGCTTAAGAACAGTCCTTTCTTTTCCATCAATTTCTTCAATATTATATGCCTCATTAAGTATTGCTAAAACAGCCCTGTCTACACCAGCGGATGGCTCTATAACAAANGGCACCAACCAATTATTNTTTTCGTCTTTAAGGGCAAGCTTTGAGTTTGAATCGTTGTTTGTGTTTACAGATGCTTGCAGGTTAAGCTCTTCTTGATCTTTAGAATGAGAGCCAAGATCAAAGTCAGTTCTGTTTGCAATGCCCTCTAGCTCCTCCAACCCATGAGGAAACTTATACATTATATCGACTGTTGCCTTAGAGTAATGCGCTAGCTCATCTTTAGGAACATCATAAAGCTCAAGACTGTTTCTCGGTACGCCTTGCTTCTCCCACCACTGCAACCTGTTTTCTACCCAGTCTTTGTGCCACTGATCATCTGTTCCTGGCACAACAAAAAACTCTANCTCCATTTGTTCGAACTCCCTAACTCTAAAGATGAAGCTTTTAAGTGTGATTTCATTCCTAAACGCCTTTCCTATTTGGGCGATTCCAAAAGGCACATTACGCGCTGTTGAGTCAACGACGTTTTTAAAATTAGTAAATATTTGTTGGGCAGTTTCTGGACGCAAATAAGCAAAATTTTTACCATCATCAATCGGACCAATGTTTGTTTTAAACATAAGATTGAATTGGCGCGGTTCCGTTAAATCCTCTTCTTTACAGTAGTCTGGAACCTGGTCAGCTCTAAATCGCTCACCACATGACTTACAATCCACTAGCGGGTCTGTGAAAGTTTCTTCGTGACCAGAGTGTTTTAAAACTGCTTGTTTTGTAAGTATAGAAGCATCGAGCCCCTCTACGTCATCTCTCTCATAAACAACAGCTTTCCACCATGAGTTCTTGATATTGTTTTTTAGTTCCACACCCAATGGGCCGTAGTCGTATAGGCCTTGGGTTCCTCCATATATCTCGCTTGATTGAAAAATAAACCCTCTTCTTTTACAGAGGGCCACAAGTTCATCAATATTCTTTGCTGGCAAAATTATTCCTATAGTGCATTAATTAAGCTATTTTATTATTTTAAATATGATTAGCATACTTTTTGCTCTAATTTCTCGTTTGCCTCTATCGGTTTTGATCTTTCTCGCACACGTGTTTGCGAGGGTTATGATTTTCTCCAACTCGGCCCAATATAAAGCCACCAAAAAAAATATTTATTACTGCTACGAAAAAGACACACAGCTTGTCAAAAAAAGCTTCTATGAAACGGCTGAACTATTAATGATTTTTCCCTACATATGTGGCAGAACAGAGAATTATAAAAACNTAATTGATAAAGATTCTTTAGAACAAGTTCAGTTTGATTCAGAAAAACCAAAACTCTTCTTTACGCTTCACATGGGCTGCGTTGACCTCAATGTATATGTACTATCTGAAGCCTTAGAACAAATAAATGTTCTTTATACGCCAGCAAAAAATAAAAGTTTAGACAGGCTNCTTATGAAGGCACGTNAAAGCCTGGGTGCCAAAATGATGCCAGCAAACCAAACAGGCATTACAGAAATATATAAAAGCTTTCTTGGTGGNAAAAACACTCTNATNGCCTCAGACCTGGTGCCACATAACAAAGGAGTATACGAAAAATTTTTTAATAAAGAGTGCTACTGTTTAGATATTGTTGAGAAACTTTCACACAAAAATTCTCATGAACTTTTCTTCATTTATNTGTCTAAAGGAAAGAGCAAAAAATACAAAATAGTGCTCGAAAAGATCTCTTCCCCATTAACAACAGCTCAAATGAACCGATATTTTGAAAGGGCAATAAAGGAAGCGCCAGAGCTATATGGTTGGGAGTACAAGAAATTTAGAAAACTAAGAGGCGAACTTAAGAATATTTATTAATTTCTCCAATAAGATGGAAAAAATAAAATTAAAACACCAAATAATTCAAGCCTTCCAACAATCATGGCTGCGCTTAAAGTTAGTTTTGCTGATTCACTAAGGCTTGAGTAGTTTTCAGAAAAATCACCAAGCCCAGGCCCCAAATTATTTATCGCTGCTGCCGTTCCTGCAAAAGCAGAGTAAAAATCTATATCCTGAAAAATCAATACAAACATAAAGAACANGAAGAAAGTTATATATATTGCTATAAAAGAAAAAACTGCTTCTATTTGAGAGGGAACAATTTTTTCCCCGTTCATTTTTACACTNCTNATNGCATTTGGATGCATTATTTTTGTGATATTAGAAAACCCAACCTTTAAAAGCATTAACACTCTCCATGCTTTCATGCCTCCCCCAACAGAACCAGAACATGCGCCTATAAAAGCAACTATAAAGATGAGAAATGGCATTGCATACCCAAGATTAGATAAAGGCTCAAGAGTAAAACCAGTGGTAGTAACTATAGAAACAGTTTGAAATATGCCAAACCTTAACGAGTCAGCAAGAGAAAAACCCTCCTTAATAAACAGTGTTAAAAATGAAAGCGCAACAGACAAGGCNACAACCACNAAGAAAAATTTAAACTCGTCGTTTTGTAGATAATACCGGACGGATCTTTTTGTGAATGAAAGAAAATGGAGTCCGAAGTTTGTTGCCGATAAAAGCATAAATACAACTGCAACCAACTCTATGCTTTGACTGTTGAAATGGCCAAAATTTTCGTTATAAATAGAAAAACCGCCTATAGAAACCGTGCTAAAGGAGTGTGCAAACGCTTCAAACCAAGTCATNCCCACAAACCAATATGACAACACACATAAAGCAGTTATGGCTAAATAAAACTTGAGCAACGATCTTGCAGTTTCTCTTAATCTTGGAGAGAAACTTTTGTCTGCGAAGCCTGAAGTTTCNGCCTGCAGAACTTTCATCCCCCCTGACACAGCGGGAATTATCGCTAAAACAACTATCACCAAACCAACTCCTCCAGCCCACTGTAAGAGCTGTCTATACATGAGCATGTATTCAGAGAAGCCGTTTAGATCTGATAAAACTGTTGAACCAGTTGTAGTTAGCCCAGAAACTGCTTCAAAAAATGCATCAAAGAAATTCACATTGTTCGAAATAAAAGGTACAGAAGCTAACAAAGAGATAAAAACCCAAGTAACAAAAGTTATGATGAAGCCGTCTCTTGGGCTGTATGAGAACTTGCGTTTCCGAAGAGTGAGCAGCACCAACACAGAATAGCCGATGCATACCAAGTAAATTGAAAATAAAACCACATCTAACGTTCCAGAAAAATAACTCATCAGGAGCGGTGGCAACACTACAAAAGTCCCAAAGAAAAGCAAAGTGGGACCTAAAAACCTAAATAACTTAAGCGCAGTTATCATTTAAACCTTTCGTAAAATGTGTCTATAACATCCTTGTTTTTATAAAAAACAATCAGATGGTCATTTTCTAGAATTTGAGTGCTCCCATGAGCCATCANAACAGACTCATCTCTNTTAATTGCTGGAATATTTATATTTTNATCTAACCCTAGCTCAGATATATTTTTTCCTATCAGCTTGCCTGAAGACTCATCAACAGTTATTTCTATTGCCTCAGCCATGCCTTTTTTTACTTTATGCACATTAGATACTGAACCCTTTCTAACAAACCTTAAAATATGAGAAATAGTAATTTGGACGGGAGAGATTATTATATCAAGCTCATTCTTACCCACTAAATCAAAATAAGCCTCTTTATTTATAATAGTTATTGTTTTTTTAGAGCCCAACTTTTTTGCCATTAGCGAACACAAAACATTAGATTCGTCATCTTGGGTAACTGCAACAAAAACATCACAATCAGCTATTCCTTCTGATGAAAGAAACTCTTTATCTGCGGCATCAGCATTTAAAACCAAAACGNTATCAAGTTTTTCTGATGCTTTTTCACANTGCTCAACGCTCTTATCTATNAGTTTTACATTAAAATCAGAACTTATTTTTTTTGCTAAAGATTTGCCAATATTTCCTGCGCCTGCAACAAAGATATTTTTATATTGGCTTTCAAGTTTTTGCAGTTCTTTTGTGACATCTTCTATATGCTTTTCATCAGCAATAAAAAAGACTTCATCTCCCTCATTTATGGTTGTGTCTCCAGACGGTATNAGCAGCTCATCATTCCTGTAAATGGCAGGGATGCGTGTTTCGTAGTCTGGAAGATCGTCTTTGAGCTCTTTTATTTGCCTACCAACAAGCACACCAGACTGTTTTGCATAAACGCTTACAAGCTTAATTGCCCCCTCGGCGAAATCGAGAATCTCAAGTGCTCCTGGATGATGTAAAAGGCTTTTAACCTCTTCAGTAATAAGNTCTTCTGGATCAATAAAGAAATCAACAAACGGAGTTATCTCTTTTGCAATTTTTTTATACTCTGATCCTTTTAGCCGACAAACAATCCTTCCTGCATTAAATTTCTGCTTTCCGATCAACGACGCTAACAAATTGATTTCTTCTGAATCAGTAAGGCACAACAACAGTGTTGATTCATCAACACCTGCTTTTGCAAGAATTTTTGGAGAAGACCCATTACCATGAATAACCTGTATGCCCTCAACGCTCTGTATTGGCTCAAGGTTGTCTTTGTTGTTGTCTATAACAACAACATCATTCTCTTCAGATGAAAGCTCCTTGGCGACGCTTCCTCCTATTGAGCCACCCCCCAATATGATTATTTTCAAATCAAAAAATCTCCTATAGAAATTATATCTCTTTTTGAGTTAAAGAAATCCACAGAATTGATAACTTTCTTCCCNGGAAATTTTACAGAAGTAATTTTAATTACCCCATTTCTACAAAAAACTCTAAGAGAATCTTTATCAAACCCTTCTATTTCTCCAGGTTTTCCTTGTTTTTTTTCATCTATTTCCAGGCTGAGCACTTGAACTTCTTGTCCAGAAACAACAAAACTAGTGCCTGGCCATTTTTTAAATGCATTAAACTTNTTTTTNATTNTTTCTGCTGTTGAGCCCCAGGCTATAGCNGCCTCGCTCTTTTCAATTTTAGAAGCATAAGAAGCTTGTTTGTCATTTTGTATAACAGGAGCCAATTTGTTTTGAGCAATTTTTATAAGAACATCTTCAATGGCATCCAATGAAGTCTTTAAGAGCTCTTGCTCAACAGAATAAAAATCCATACCGTCAGAATTTACTTTAATGCTTTTATAAACTGGTCCTTCATCTAGGCCTTCAGTTAGCTTCATAAAACTTATGCCAGTTTCCTTGTCACCATGTTCTATTGATCTCTGAATAGGAGCAGCCCCTCTCCATAGCGGTAAAAGCGAAAAATGAACATTCAAACAACAGACAGANGGGTGATCTAAAAGCCATTTAGGAAGAAGCTTTCCATAAGCCACCACCAACAATATATCAACTGGATGGCTTTCTATTTTTCTTTTTAAATCATCACCATTTAAGTTTTCAGGCTGTAAAACAACAGTTTTTAATTTATGTTCCTCAAATATTGAGCTTTTTTCCGCTAAACCTCTTCCTGTTTTCTTATTCGGCTGGGTTAGAATAAATTTTGTATTTATTTTTTTAGATTCTAGAACTTTTTTAAGATGTTCTAAGGCAATTTCTGGGGTGCCAGCAAAACCGATATCAATTTTTGTTTTTGACATCCTTTGATTTTAATAATTTTTCTTTAATTCGGTTTCGTTTTAAAGATGAAGAATAATCTACCAATAATTTACCATTCAAATGATCTATCTCATGTTGAATGCAATAGCCAAGCAGCCCCTCGGCAACTAAACTTTCTTTTTTTCCTGTTANGTCCTGGTACTCAAGNTCTATTCTTTTTGCTCTTGGCACCTCTTGTTGAAAAGTTGGTATAGAAAGACAACCTTCTTTGGATATTTCTTGTGTTTCGTCCAAGACTCTAAACTCAGGGTTTATGATTACTAGCGGCTCTGATCTGTCTTCTGTCAAATCTATAACTATTAATCTCTCATGAATATCAACCTGAGTTGCTGCAAGCCCAATTCCTTTATCCTCATACATAGTGAATAACATATCATTAGCCTTCTTTTTAAGACTTTCATCAAAGACCTCAACAGGATTNGCCTTTTTTCTTAACCTTGGATCAGGAAATGTTAAAATATTTAGTCTATTCATAGATTAATTATATTTTATTAATATGGACAATATACAAGTTTCTGTAATTCTCGGATCTGATTCAGATGTTGATTTAGGCAAAGCTGCTATCAAATCATTAAAGAATTTTGACATTGCATGTGAGTTAAAAGTGATATCAGCTCATCGCTCACCAGATGTGCTAGTAGATTATCTTAAAACCTCGAAAGAGAGGGGCTGTAAGGCATACATTGCAATAGCTGGTATGGCTGCTCATTTAGCTGGAGCAGTGGCTGCTCATTCTTCGAGCCCTGTGCTTGGTGTGCCTACAGAACACAGCTTAAATGGATTAGATGCAATTTTATCAACATTACAAATGCCAGCAGGTGTTCCTGTAGCAACGTTTGCAGCAGGCACAGCTGGAGCCACAAATGCTGGTATATTTGCAGCTCAAATGCTTGCCATTCAAGATGACGTCATGGCTAATAAAATGCTGGACTTCAAAAAAGAGCTTAGAGAAAAAACAATTAAGAAAGATCAAAATCTTGATAGAGATTGAACGTTACTAGTCAACCAGAAATTGCGGCCAATTGGATTAANAACAATAAGATAATTGCATATCCCACTGAAGGCGTTTGGGGAATAGGCGGTCTTTATAATGAGACAAATATTAATAAAATAGCCTCGGTTAAACACAGACCAATAGAAAAAAACTTTATCTTATTGTTTAAATCTACAGANCAACTGATAGAAAGTTTTGAAGTAGAAAACAAATATAAGAAACTAATAAAAAACTTTGAAAATAAATTTATTACAGTTCTTATTCCTCTCGAAAGTGGACAGAAAATTGCGGCAAGACTTCCAGGCTACAAACCTTTAAAAAAATTTCTTGAAGACATAGATCAGCCCATAATATCAACATCAGCAAATATCTCGGGCGAACAGACTTGCATGAATATTGAAGAAATAAAATCTGTATTTGAAGGTGCAATTTATGGTGCATTAGATATAGAATTAGGCCCTGAAAACAAACCGTCAAGAATTTTAGATNTAGAAAAAAATGAATTTATCAGATAGAAACAAAAAGATTGCAGAAAAATTTAAAACNTTACATGGAGAAATTTGCAAAAAATTTCTTCCACATGAAAATGAAGATTTTATAGTGACGGACGATTGGGAAAAAAAGAAATTGGGCCANGGAAGAACAGTTGTTATTGATGGTGGAAAATTTTTTAACAAGGCTGGTATNAATTTTTCAAGCATCTCNGGAGANAGGCTACCAGAGTCCTCTGTAGGCACAAAAAGCGAATCTACAAATATGCCATTCTTTGCTACAGGCGTTTCTGTTGTATTTCATCCNAACAACCCAAACATACCAACTGCCCATTTTAATGTTAGATATTTTTGTACATTTAAGAACAATGAGGTGTTCGAGGAATGGTTTGGTGGTGGGTTCGATCTTACNCCTTATGTGCTTTTTGAAGAAGACTGTGTTTTATGGCATAAAAATGCAAAAAAGGCTTGCGAAGTAATTAGCGACGANACATACAACCNCTACAAGAAGAACTGTGACAATTACTTTTATCTCCCTCACAGACAAGAGCACAGAGGTGTNGGTGGTTTGTTTTACGAAAAGAAGAAATTTTCAAACGTTGACGAAGGCATTGATTTTTCNGACCAAATGAGAGTAGCTTTTGTAAACTCCTTTTCAAAGATTATAGATAAAAGAAAAGACCTTCCATTTGACAATAAGCTTAAAGACTTCCAAAGGTTTAGGAGAGGGAGGTATGTTGAATTCAACCTTGTTTATGACAGAGGNACTCTTTTTGGGCTTCAGTCAGGTGGCAGAATAGAGTCTATATTAATGTCTTTACCTAATGAGGTTTCTTGGNGATACAAATATGATTCGATTCTAAGNCCTGATCAAGAAAAATTATACGAGGTTTTAAAAAAACCAAGGGACTGGGCTCATGAAAAATGAATTAGGAGTNATTGGAAGGGGGATTCAATATTCTTTGTCACCTGAAATCCACAAACATTTTGCTGAACAATTCAAAATGAACATTAACTATGAGATTTACGATATTAAAGACAACCCAAGCAGCTTTGTAAAAAATTTTTTTGATGAAGGAGGGCTTGGNTTGAATATTACCAAACCATACAAGGAAGAAATTGCACAAAAAGTTTTCAACACAGATGAAGCNGTAAACTGCATATATGAGAAAGGCAAGAAAGCCACCAGCACAGATGGATCAGGTTTCTTAAACGATCTTTTATCAAAAAATATTGATATAGCTAACAAAAAAATACTAATTTATGGCCTTGGTGGGGCAGGAAAATCAATAGCTAATTCAATGCAAGGTGCAGAAAAGCTTTTTATAGCTGGCAGAAACAATGAAAAGTCAAATGAACTTATAAATCAAAGCGAAAAATATTTAGAATATGATGGTTCTGAGCTTGATATGCTTGTTTCGTGTACTACTCAATTAGATTTGAACACCATAAAAGATTTTGAACACTTTAAGTTGACAAAAGAAGCTATTTTATATGACATAAACTATTCCAATCAGACAAATGTCATCTTTTCAGAGCTTCAATTGGTAAAGGAAAACAACCTTATAAATGGAATTGGAATGCTCGTAGAGCAAGCAGCTAAAAGTTTTAGCTTNTGGTTTGGTGAAATGCCGGAAACCTATACAATTAAAGGAATTCTTAATGAAAGGTTATAAATTTATTGCTGGTGCTGTGTGCCCATCATGCAGTGATATGGATACAATTATGTTAAAAAACGATGACAGTGAAATTAAATGTATTGCCTGCAGCTATTTTCAAAAAAAAGAAGANAAATTTGATCAAAAAGGTTCAAAAATTATAGAATCAATAAAGATTATAAACGACTAAAAAAGGGCACATTAGTGCCGTTTATTACTCGACATTAACGGTATTTATAGTAGTATATTGCGTACATGAAGAACAAGCTCTGGGCACTTATTCTTTACCCCGTATCTTTGTTTACATCTGCTGACTGGTTAGATGTAAATATGCCTGTTGGCGTTACAGATATAAGTGAGGAAGTTTTCGGATTACACATGGCAATTTTCTTTGTCGTTGTAGCTATTGGTATTCTTGTTTTNGGCTTTTTATTCTGGTCAATGTGGAAGTACAGAAGATCAAACAACAAAAAACCTGCAACCTTTACAGAAAATCACACATTGGAAATTCTCTGGACAATAATTCCCACACTTATTTTGGTTGCAATGGCTGTACCGGCATCTATGACATTAAAAAAAATATATGATCANGAAGCGGAAGAAGGTGGNATTGATATTCAGGTGGTTGGATGGCAATGGAAGTGGCAGTATAAGTATTTGGATGAGCAAGTTGGAAACAAGCCCCTAAGCTTTTTCTCNAANTTAACTACACCAGCCGATCAATATGAGTTCAANAGAGTAGAAAAGACAGAGAGCTATCTNCTAGAAGTTGATGAGCCGGTTGTTATACCTGTTGACACCCCTGTTAGATTTCTTATTACAAGCAATGACGTTATTCACTCATGGTACATGGGAGACTTTGCTGTAAAGCAAGATGCCATNCCAGGATTTATCAATGTGGCAAAAACNAAAGTGAACGTGCCTGGTATATATAGAGGAAATTGCACAGAGCTTTGTGGTGAGAGACATGCTTATATGCCTATTGTTGTAAAAGCTGTAACACAANAAGAGTACGAAGAGTGGCTTCAGCAAAAAAGAGACCTTGCAGAGCAGGTTGCATATTTGACTGAGAAAGAGTGGACCTCTGAAGAGTTGCTAGCAACAGGTGAAGAGATTTATGAAACTAGATGTGCAGCATGCCATCAGGCAAATGGAGCAGGAATTGCTGGATTTTATCCAGCTCTTGCAGGAAGCGATGTAGTAATGAACAATAAAGCNGGCCAGATTGAAATTTTAATGGAAGGTATACGTGGTAGCCAGATGCAATCATTTGCGGAACAACTAAANGAAGTTGAAATGGCATCAGTCATCACGTTCACAAGATTATCCTGGGGNAATGATGGATCTGGAGATGGAGAAATTGTTATTCCCAAAGATATAGTTGAATACAAAGAGGCAAACTTATAGGAGATTAGTATGAGTGCAGTAGTTGAAAATCACGATCATCATGATGACCATCATGGCCCACGAAAGGGCTTTATGCGGTGGCTGACCACAACAAACCACAAAGATATTGGTACATTATATTTATGGTTTGCTTTTGCTGCATTCCTGTTGGGTGGAGCNTTCGCGATGGGCATAAGGGCTGAATTATTTGAGCCAGGCCTACAACTCATGGATCCTATAAGATACAACCAGCTTGTAACTATGCACGGTCTAATAATGATTTTTGGTGGCGTAATGCCAGCCTTTGTTGGTTTAGCTAACTGGCTGATACCTCTCCAGATAGGCGCACCTGACATGGCTATGCCAAGAATGAACAATCTAAGCTTTTGGTTGCTGCCAGTTGCATTTGGTATTTTGCTTTCAACAGCATTTATGGAAGGCGGCATGCCAGGCTTTGGTTGGACTTTTTACGCACCCCTTTCAACTAATTACCCAAATATTGCTTATTTTGTTTTTGCTATTCACATCATGGGTGCATCTTCAATCATGGGATCAATAAATGTAGTAGTTACTATTATGAACATGAGAGCACCNGGAATGACATTAATGAAGATGCCGCTTTTTGTTTGGTCTTGGTTAATTACAGCCTATCTGCTTATCGCAGTTATGCCTGTCTTGGCTGGCGCAGTAACTATGTTGTTAATGGATGCGTATTTTGGGACATCTTTCTTTGACGCTGCAGGAGGCGGAGACCCTGTTTTATTCCAACATGTCTTCTGGTTTTTTGGGCACCCAGAAGTATATATTATGATCCTGCCAGCATTTGGCATTACATCACACATCATTTCAACTTTTTCTCGTAAACCTCTTTTTGGACATTCATCGATGGTATACGCAATGGTTTCGATAGCTGTATTGTCCTTTGTGGTTTGGGCTCACCACATGTTTACAGTTGGCATGCCATTGGTAGCAGAGCTTTTCTTTATGTGGGCGACGATGCTCATAGCAATACCAACAGGTGTGAAGGTTTTCAACTGGTGCGCAACAATTTTCAAAGGCTCTATAACATATGAAACACCAATGCTGTTCTCAATAGCATTTGTTGTTCTTTTTACAATTGGCGGTTTTTCAGGCCTAATGTTGGCCATTACTCCAGCAGATTTTCAATATCATGATACCTATTTTGTTGTAGCACATTTCCATTATGTTCTTGTTCCAGGAGCAGTATTTTCCATAATGGCAGCGGTTTATTATTGGCTACCAAAATGGACCGGAAACATGTATGACGAGAGAATGGGCAGAATGCATTTTTGGCTCTCCTTCATTGGTGTAAATATTACTTTCTTCCCACAACATTTTGTNGGTTTGGCNGGAATGCCACGAAGATATGCTGATTATGCCCTTCAGTTTGCAGANTGGAATGCAGTCTCTTCTGTTGGCGCATTTTTATTTGGACTATCACAGTTGTTATTTCTGTATATAGTTGTCAAAACCGTTTTCGTTGGCAAAAAAGCTACTCCACAAGTTTGGGATGGTGCAGATGGCCTTGAATGGACAGTCGACTCACCTGCTCCGTACCATACTTTTGATACACCCCCTAAGCTGAATGGATAAAGGACCTTTTAAAAACAAAATTTTTACATCCCTAGTAGGTGCGGTGATATTTATGTTTTTCTTTTCCTTTATGTTAGTNCCTCTTTACAATGTGTTTTGTGAGGTAACTGGNTTAAANGGAAAAATATATGGGCCTTCAGATTTTTTTAAAAAGAGCAATGAAACCTATGAGAGGCAGGTCAATGTTAGGTTTCTTAGTACCGTAAGCGGGTCTGCACCGGTCACATTCTATCCCAGTTCGGCAAACATTGAGGTTTTGACTGATAAAGTCAGCAAAACAACCTATGTTGCAACAAACAATACAAACAAGAAATTAACTCTTTCTATCGTCCCCTCTGTTTCNCCGGGCCTTGCTGCAGAAAACATAAAGAAAATTCAGTGCTTCTGTTTTAGCGAACAAACTCTTGAGCCCTATGAAACCCAAGAATGGCCCATCAGGTTTTATGTAGACTCTGAGCTTACAGATAATGTTAATAATGTGTACTTATCATATACTCTATTTGAAAAAGAGAGAGAGGAAGTTCTCGTAGCAAACCATGAACACTGAGACAACTGGACATCANAAATATTACGTACCTGAAAAAAGCTCTATACCAATCGTCTTTGCTGTAGCAATGCTCTTTTTTGGTGTTGGAGCGGCTGACGCAGTCATGGGAAAAGGTACAACAATGTTCTTTTTTGGTGTGGCAGCAGTTGTTGGCACTATGGCATACTGGTTTTCTGTAGTAACCAGAGAATCCTTAGCTGGGCTAGATACACCGCAATTAAACAATTCATATGTTTATGGCATGGCTTGGTTTATTTTCTCCGAGGTTATGTTCTTCGCCGCTTTTTTTGGCGCATTGTTTTACATAAGAACATTTTCCATACCATGGCTTGGTGGAGAAGGAGCAACTGCGAAAGGTTTNGCTGGTGATTTGCTGTGGCCTGATTTTGAAGCAACATGGCCACCAATGATTACTCCAGAACAAAGCTTGATGGGAGATCAGGCTGTGACAAAGGGACCTGCTGAAAACATGTACCTTCACAGTTTGCGAGATATTGGCACATGGCTGCCACTTTACAATACTATTGTCCTTCTCACGTCGAGCGGCACTGTTCACTTTGCTCACATGGCTCTCAAAGAAAACAACAGAAAAAGATTTAATTTTTGGTTAGCAATAACTGTGTCTCTTGCTTTNATTTTTGTGATTTTGCAAGCTCTTGAATATTATGAAGCATACGCTCACCTAGGCTTGCAATTGAACTCAGGTGTATATGGAACCACGTTTTTTATGCTCACTGGATTCCATGGTATGCATGTTTTGATTGGTGGAATTTTTCTGGCAACTCAGCTTGCAAGATCAGCTGGGTTTAATCACTTTACTGACAAGGAGCACTTTGGTTTCGAAGCAGCATCTTGGTACTGGCATTTTGTAGATGTGGTCTGGGTTTGCTTGTTTCTGTTTGTCTATATTCTTTAACCCCAAGGCGCTTGGTTGCCAAGCTGGCCTGTTGCAATACCATAGACTATGAGAATAAGTAAAATCGCGCCGAGAGTGACTCTGAATCCTAGACCATACAATATGCGTTTTTTGTTAGGTTTGCCTCTGTCAATGAAAAGAAACACTAAGCTTGATGCCAAGCTTATTAAAACCAATACGAGTAAAATGAATATGATAGTTTTTAACACGGAGATATTAAAACATTGAATAGCTTTAAATCAAAGATATTAATTTTTGCAATTATTTTTGTGCCAATAACAATTAGCCTTGGATTGTGGCANATACANAGAGCAGAAGAAAAAAACACAATTATTGCCAATTATGACGATTTGTTGGTATCACCTGCTATTGAGCTTGAGCAAGACAAGATTTATAAAAATTGGCAGCCAATTAAAGCCTCAGGGAGCTTCAAAGACCTTGTAATATATGAAGATAACGCAATATTAAACGGTAAGGCTGGCTTTAAAATTTATCATTTGTTTGAGATCGCTGATGGTTCATTAATATTTGTGCATCGAGGTTTTGTTCCAAGGAACATGATTAAAAATGACCTACCAATTATTAATGTGCCAAAAGATAAGAAAGAGCTTGTGGGAACTGTTCTTAAAAAAGAGAACAATTCTTTTGTTAAAAATATCGAAGAATCNGATAATAGGATTATTCAGGAATTCGATTCAAGNTATATCTCNAACAAATTCAATTTAGAAACNAATGTATATTTACATAATTTTTTATTAAATCTAGGTGTGAGACAAGAAGATAAATTTGATTTAATTGAAAAGCCCGTGAATATGTCTGCAAGCAAACATATAGGGTATGCCATACAATGGTTTGGTTTATGTGCCGCTTTAATAATATTGACAGTTTACGCATATAGGAGAAAAGATGGATAGACAATACAGACTAGCGCTTATGATCTTGTTAATTCCTCTTTTGACATTAACCGCTTCAACACTTACATACTTCTTGGGCTACAAGCCCACAATTAATACAAAAGGAATGCCTATTGAACCAAAAATAGAAATTTCAGANATAAATCTTATAACGGAGGATGGGGATAAATTTCAATTTACTCCGGGAAAATTCTACTTTGTATATTTTGATAATTTTAATGATCTTGAACTAAGTAAAGAGAAATATGATGTTGCTAGAAGCTCTAAGCTAACCCTTAGAAGAGAAGGGCANAGGTTGTTAAGGATAGTGGTTTACAACGACAAAGAACAGTTTGCGATTGCTGAGGAGCTAAGAGCAGACTATCCAGGCGTAATTTATTTATACGATAAAGACGATTTGTTTAAAAATAAAACTGAAGGCAGGCTTCAAGATCCATATGCATCTAATTCCTTACTTTTAGTAGATTCATTCGCTCTTCTTATATGGGAGTTTCAGTCGGAACTAACTTTCAATGATGTTTTTGAGGAAGTGAAGCAAATATTATGAAAATTTTTAATACAAAAGTTTTTGCAGCAATTGGTGTAGCCTTTTGTTTTGTTGTAATAGGTNTGGGTGCATGGACAAGGCTTGCTGATGCAGGGCTTGGTTGCCCTGACTGGCCGGGTTGCTATGGTTTCGTTACTTTNCCAACAACCCCAGATGAAATTGCNATAGCTGAAAGCTTATACCCTGATTCACCAGTAGAGATAGACAAAATAATNCCTGAGGTGGTGCATAGATACTTTGCAGCCTCGCTCGGCTTATTAGCAATAGCACTATTGTTCATAGCTTTTAGAGAGAAAAAGATGAAAACCGAATCTGCGGTTCTGCTCTTAATAATTATTGGACAGGGTATCTTTGGCTATTTAACAGTAAGTTTGAAATTNCATCCTTTAATAGTTACATCTCATTTATTTGGAGCAATCATCACAACCTCACTATTTTTAATCATTTTTATGAAGTCCTTGAAAATATCAAACTCCTATGCAATTTTGGTTAGAAACAAGCCGTACATTATAGTTGGATTCATATTAATTCTTGGGCAGATCTTTTTGGGTGCTTGGACATCGACAAATTATGCAGCAAGAGCCTGTCTTGACCTGCCTTACTGTCAGGGGCAGCTTGTTCCTGATACAAATTTCAAGGAAGGCTTTAACCTTTTCCAGACCATAGGACCAAACTACTTGTATGGACAAATGAGTTATGAAGCAAGGGTTGCTATACACCTTACCCATAGAATAGGAGCCATAGTTGTTTTCTTTTATTCATTGTTTCTTGCAGCCAAATTATGGTCTAGAAATACAAGACCAATAGTTGGTAGCTTTTTAGCTATTCTGTTTTTCCAGGTGTTCCTAGGAGTGAATAATGTTCTTAGCTCGCTGCCACTTTGGAATGCTGTAGCACACAATATAGTTGGAGTTATGTTGGTACTGACCTTTGTTGTAATGACTTTTTTAAGCTTTAGGAGAAATAGTGAACCTGTCTAGTTTTGTAACTCTTTGCAAACCAAAAATAGTTTTACTATTAACTGTTACTGCGCTCGTAGGTATGTTGCTTGCAGTAGAATTTTATTCAAACATATTTAATAGTCTGGCAAGTCTTTTAGGCTTTGCATTATTAGCAGCCTCATCTGCAGCATTAAACCAGATTTTTGATCGTGAGTCAGATAAAAATATGGCACGAACAAAAGAAAGGCCACTCGCTTCTGGAGATATTTCTCTTGTACAAGCTTTNACGTTTACAGCTATCTTATTATTTGTTGGGTCCAGTTTATTGCTCTATTTTTCAAATTTGTTAACACTACTGATAACAACGTTCGGATTTATATTTTATAGTCTTGTTTATACCATTTATTTAAAATGGGCTACACCACAGAACATAGTAATTGGAGGTTTGTCTGGAGCCCTTCCTCCTCTTATTGGGTGGACAGCCGTGACAAATGAGGTGTCGCTTTTGCCACTAATATTGGTTCTTGTTATTTTTTTATGGACACCACCACATTTCTGGCCATTGGCAATAGATAGAATTGACGAATATGAAAAAGAGGGAGTGCCAATGATGCCAATCGCAAAAGGGGTAACTAGAACAAAAAAAGAAATGGTGGTTTATGCTGTTTTGCTTCTTGGAGCCTCTTTAGCACCATTCTTTTATAATCTAACTGGCTACTTTTATTTAATTTCAACAACCTTGCTTAACTTGTATTTTATATATTTATGCATCTCTTANCTGGACGATAAAGACAATCAGCTCTCAATGAAGATTTTTAATTTTTCCGTACGCTACATGTTTCTGTTTTTCTTAGCAACTTACATTGATTTTCTNATTAAACTTTATGTCTAAAAACCTGCTTACAATTCTATTATTCAGCATAGTTCTATTTCTTTCGATATATTCTGTATGGCGCATAAGCCAGCCGAGAATTCTTTCTGTTGAAGAGATGAAGGTGAACGGTTTTTTTAAATACGGAAATTATGAAGCGCTGAGAAATTTTGACCTCATCGACCATAATGGAAACTCATTTACCAATGAAAGTTTTAAAGAGAAGGATTTAAATTTTATTTACTTTGGTTATTCAAGCTGTCCNACAGAGTGTCCTGTCATGATGTCAGTAATGAGGCAGCTTTATGAAAAGATTGAAACTGATAATATCGCTTACTATTTAATTAGTTTTGATCCTGAAATAGACACTCTTACAAGATTAAAAAGCTACGTAACAGCTTTTAATAAGGACTTTATGGGAATTTCTGGTGATATTTCAGAGGTTGTGAAGTTGGGCTATCAACTAGGTATTGAAAAGCTAGCACCCATGGAAAATCACATGAATCAAAGGGTTATTTCACACACCAATCACTTAGTGGTGGTAAATTCAAAAGGAGAGGTTATAGGAATTTTCAAGGCCCCTTTTGAGAGCTCAGCAATGTCATTAGTTACAAAATCATTGCTTGCAACGCAATAAACTAGATTTATTTATTTATAAGTACAACTTTACCGACAACACCTCTGCTCCCTATCAGTTTTATTGCTTCGACAGCTTCACTCATAGGTATTTTTTTTGATATTAGAGGATTAATTTTTTTCTCTGAAAGCATGTTATTTATATCGGNTATNTTTTTTTGGTTCTCCTCAAATTCACGACCAGTAAAAGCGCCCCAGAAGACACCAACTATTGAAGCTCCTTTAAGTAGTGTCAAATTAATTGGGAGTTTTGGTATATTTCCTGCTGCAAANCCAACAACCAAATACTTCCCTCGCCAACCTATAGATCTGAAAGCAGGTTCTGCATAACAGTCTCCAACTGGATCATAAATAATGTCATAACCTCCTTTAGTGCTTTTGGACTTTAGTTCATTTGAAAATGTTTTAGACTCGTCTCTGTCATTTGGTCCTGTTCCATAAATTACAACATCATCAGCTCCATAGTCTTTACATATTNTTGCTTTCTCTTCTGTTGAAACGCCTGCTACTACTCTGGCACCCTTTGCTTTAGCTATATCTAGAGCTGCCAAACCAACACCACCTGAAGCTCCCAAAATTAGAACCTCATCATCTTTTTTTAGCTCTCCTCTCTGCATAAGAGCATGATAACTTGTTCCATAAGCCATCTGATAAGATGCAGCCACTTCAAAAGACGTATCATCAGCTATAGGAAACACTGCAAATTCATTTATACAAATTTCTTCTGCAAAGGCTCCATACGGCGCCATAAAATAGACTCTATCTCCTTCTTTAAGTTTTTTAACATTTTTGCCAACTTTCTTAACAACACCTGCTCCTTCATTTCCGGGTGCGAATGGTAACTCTGGTTTAAACTGATAAAGGCCTTGTACTATTAAAAAATCAGGAAAGTTTAAAGCAGCTGCTTTAATGCTTATTNTTACTTCGTCATCTCCTGGTGTCNGGCTCTCAATATCTTCCCAAACAAGGTTTTCAATAGGCCCATATTCCTTACAGTGTAAAATTTTCAACGTATAGCTCCTCTAAAATTTTCAAGGTATTCTTCAAATATAATATCATCTTGCTTTTTATGTTTCTCATATTCAGTTTCTGAAATTTCNTTTTCATTCTGAAANATAGTTAGATTTTCATTATCTANTTTTCTGTGTGTGTGCTTTGATTGCTTTAAAATAAAGTCAAGAACACCACCATGTTTTTTTATGTCCTCGATTAATCTCTCTGAAAGGGGGTTTTCATTTCTTTTAAAGTATTCGTCAAACATATCTTTTCTATCGTCATGAAGACCAATTTCTTTAGAAAAGGCCTGAAGTTTATTTAAAAAGCTTTCTGCCATGTCTTTTGCATCGACTTCTCCTGGCACAGATTCAAGGCTATTTATAAAATTACACCCCTGTCCACTCTCTGATGATCGACGTATATTTTCTTTAATTACTTCACTTTCAACTAAACTTATGTCGGGCGATTCTGAGAGGACACAATATAGACAAAGAAGCTCTAAAAANTCAATATCTTCTAAAGATATGCCTATCGTTGAATAAGGATTAAGGTCTATTGATCTAAGNTCCAAGTATTCAATACCATTCTCTTTTAATTGATTGTATGGTCTTACTTTTCTAGATATCACTCCCTTCGGTCTTATGTGATTATAGAGNTCACTTTCCATTTGGATTGTCCCATTGTTTACTTGCTGCTTGAGATCTAAAGAAATGTTTTGAAACTTTTTATTTGGTTTATTAATGTAATTTCTAATAATTGAAAGGTAGTCTTTTAAGGAATTAAAGGTAATAAAGTTTTCGTCCTGCTCCTCAGAATAATACCCAAGTCGGCTAACTCTCAGAGAGGTAGATTTTGGCAAGCAACAATCATCTTCATTCATTGTTTCTATGTTTATTTTTCTCCCCTTCATAAAAGATTTATGTGCAACAGGAGAGCAGCCAATTAAACGAAGCACAATAGGGAAAAGCCTTAAAAGATTTCTGCTCATACCTAAATAAATATTAGTTTTGCTCTCATTAAGAGACGTAATGGCAGACTCTGAGAGTGAAAAATTAAAATGTATGCCCGCAGTACTTTGCATCTTATCTCCATATCTGTTTCGCAGGCCTAGACGGTATAAGTGTGCAAGTTTTGTGGTATTACAATTTCTATGATGAGGCAATTTTATATATTTGCTTTTGAATTTTGGAGGCATAGAGTAGTTCCAAAGCAAATCTCCATCAAGATTATTCTCAACAAACCCATGTAAATCAGACAAAAAGTCGAGTGCGGCACTATTTGATTCAAATGGAGGTGTGACTAATTCAAGATGAGGTTCTGAATAATCAAGAGTTACATATCTATTAAAATTATGAATACCAAAAGCAGAAGGGAAAGGTTTGTTTGATATNTTGCCTTCATTGTCAGATCTCAGGTTCTCTTTTTCTAAACCTTTATAGGTTTTTTTATCAGACTTAAGNTATTTATTGATCTTGCTTTGGCTGGGTTCAACCATAATGCTCTCTATTTTGGGCCGGCATCAACAATTTCTTGTGNAACGTCGAATTTTTTGAAATTATTCCTAAATCTTTCACAAAGCTGTTCACATTCTTGATCATATGCCTCAATTGAATCCCAATTACTTCGTGGGTTTAGATATTTTTCTTCAACACCATCAAGTTTCGCAGGAATATGTAGATTCAATTTATCCAGATAAACAAGATTATCAAAATCAATCTTATTCTCTTGAATANCGTTTATTACAGATCGAGTAANAGGTATTGGAAACCTTTTTCCTGTCCCATAACCTCCACCAGTCCACCCCGTATTTACCAAAAATACTTTTGTATTATTTNGCNGTACTCGCTTGATAAGCAAATCAGCATATACGCTTGCAGGTCTAGGAAAAAATGGTGCTCCAAAACATGTGGAGAAAGTAAAGTCCATTGATTTTGTGCTGCCAATTTCTGTAGAGCCAACTTTAGCTGTATAGCCGCTCAAGAAATGATAAGCAGCAGCATTTTCATTAAGCACGCTTACAGGAGGCAAAACACCAGACAAATCGCAAGTTAAGAAAATAATGTTATCAGGCTCATTGCCTTCATTATCTGGAACTGACCCTTCAATGAAATCTCTAGGGTAGCAAACTCGGGTATTCTCGGTATATTTGCTATCTGAGTAATCAGGTATGCCTTTATCATCTGTAACGACATTTTCTAAAATACTTCCAAACTTAATGGCATCCCAAATTAGTGGCTCATTTTCNTTTGATAGATTAATACACTTTGCATAACAGCCTCCTTCAAAATTAAATACAGACCCGTCTGCCCAACCATGCTCATCATCTCCAATGAGAGCACACTTTGGNTCTGCTGANAAAGTTGTTTTGCCTGTTCCAGACAGGCCAAAAAAAAGTGTTGTTCTTTTATCTGNGGTTTGGTTTGCTGAACAGTGCATAGGTAAGACNCCTTTCTCTGGTAAAAGAAAATTTTGCACCGCAAACATTGATTTTTTCATTTCTCCTGCATACCTCATGCCAGCAATTAAAACTTTGCGACGTAAAAAATTTATAATCACGCAAGATTCTGAGTTGGTTTTATCTGTTTCAGGATCACAAACATAATTTGCTGCAGTAGTTATTTTCCAAACCTCTTTATTTTCCTCATTAAATATTTCAGGAGCTATAAAAATTAATTTCGAAAACAAAGAGTGCCAAGCTAGCTCAGACCTAACTTCAACAGGAATGTAATGGTTAGAATTTGAGCCTACATGAACTTCAGAAACATAATGATCTCTTTCATCCATATAGGTGTTCACTTTGTCCCAAAGCCTATCAAAATCCTCTGCATCAAAAGGCCTATTAACCTCGCCCCATTCAATTTTGTCTTCAGTGCTGTTTTCTTTTACGATAAAGCGATCTTTCGTGCTTCTCCCTGTTCTGTTTCCAGTTAAAGCAAGCAAAGCTCCAGTATGTGTGAGCACGCTCTCATTATTTGCTACTGATTTTTCTATGAGCTCAGAATTTGTAAGTTGCAGAGATCTGGACATTTATTTTGTGTGGCCCTTTAAATTTGTTAAAACGTATCTTAGCAATATTAGCAAGATCATAGAAGCAAAAAATACTGTCGCCCACTCGGGGATATTTAAACCAATAAATGACCATGATTCTTCAGCACATTTACTGCTTCCTTGAAAAACCTTTCCNAATGCTTCGAAGAATGGGTACATGTTAAAAAGAAATTCAAAAGGAATATCACAAACACCTGCAGCCAATTCGTCTTTAGGTAAATTTTGTAAATAAATCTGTCTGGAACTCGCTGATAAACCAAAAAATAAAACCGAAGCACCAAATATATCAAATAAGTATTTAAACTTTGGAATTATTAATTTCAGTAAGAAAATAATAAACACTATCTGTGCTGAGAGCTTTTGAAGAATGCAAAGATTACAAGGCTCAAGGCCGACGATATTTTCTAGGTAGTACTGGCCCACCACAACAATAAATGCACAAAATGTGATGATGAAATCAGAATAGTTTTTAATTATTTCTTTCACTATTAAGTATTATATATATAGTCCAATGATTTTTAGACCAGATGTAATTTTAATAGATGGAACTTCTTATATATATAGAGCCTTCCACGCGCTTCCGCCACTGACCACATCAAGCGGAAAACCAACAGGCGCGACAAGAGGTTTTGCTTCAATGTTAAGAAAGCTTATACAGACGTATCCTGGCGTACCAATGGTAATGATATTTGATGCAAAGGGCCCAAACTTTAGAAACGATTATTACAAAGAATATAAGGCTAATAGGCCACCAATGCCAAACGAGCTTAGAGTCCAAATAGAAGATATAAAAGAATTATCNAAATTATTTAATTTTTCCGTGCAGGAAGTTGGTGGAGTTGAGGCTGATGACGTTATAGCTACCCTTGCACTGAATTACAAAAATAAAAAAGTTTTAATATCCTCTCCTGATAAAGATCTAACTCAGTTAGTAAATGAAAATATTATTCAACACAACTCAATGTCAAATGAATTTTTCAATTCTGACTATGTTGTTGAAAAATTTGGTGTTGCACCCAATCAAGTTGCTGAGCTATTAGCTTTGGTTGGAGATAAGGCAGACAACATCCCTGGCATTACAAAAGTTGGCAATAAAACTGCAGCCAAATGGCTTAATGAATACAAGAATATTGATAATATCATCTCNAATGCAGATTCGATAACTGGCGTCGTTGGAGAAAATTTAAGAAAAGAAAAAGACCTGCTTCACAGGAATTTATTTCTCGTTTCACTAAAAACAGACATAGATATTGATTTAGATGTTGAAAGCATAAATATTCCTTCAACCAATAGTGACCAGCTAAAAAGTTTTTATAAANCATTAGAGTTTAATTCTTTCATTGGCGAACAAAATGAGAAAAGAACTACAAACTATCAGACAGTNTCAACAACAAAAGAGCTCAANAGAGTTAAAGAATTAACTGAACAATCAAAATATTTTGCATTTGACACAGAAACCACTTCTTTAGATCCTAGCACTGCAAATCTTGTTGGTGTTAGTTTTTCTTTTAAGAAAGATGAGGGTTTCTATATACCCATAAANCATATTGAACAAACAGAATTAAAGACCGANGAAACGATTGAGTGGCTAANGAATTTGCTTGTGCAGAATCAATCAAAAATAATTGGACAAAATTTAAAATATGATATTAGGGTTTTACAAAACCACGATATATTTATTTCAGAATTCTATGCTGACACTATGCTGCTTTCGTATGCATGCAATAGCACAGCAACACGACACAATTTAGACGCACTTGCAGANCATTATCTGAATACTAAAACAATTAAATATGANGATGTTGTTGGCAAAGGCGCAAAGAAATATAAAAACTTCAGTGAAGTGCCGATTAAAGAAGCAACAAACTATGCTGCTGAAGATGCAGATATAACATTACAGCTTTATGAAAAATTACATGGGCTTTTAGATAAAAACACCAGCAAGTTATTAGAAGATATAGATTACCCATTACTATTTACTCTGCTAGAGATGGAGACTGAAGGAGCACTGATTGATATTAATCACTTGAATGAACTTTCTAAGGGGTTTGGAGCTAAGCTTCTGGAGCTTGTAAAAAAAATACATGATCAGTCTGGCACTGTTTTTAATATTGACTCACCTAAACAATTAAGCGAGGTTCTTTTTGAAAAATTAAAAATAGATTCCAAGGGTCTTAAAAAAACATCCACTGGTTATTTTTCTACCTCAGAGTCTGTATTACAAAAACTATCTGCAGAACATAGTATCGTTTCAGAAATATTGGAGTACAGATCGCTTGCCAAACTTAAAAGCACTTATACTGACAAAATTGCCGAAATTTGTGACCAAAAGTCACGAGTGCATACATCATATCATCAAGCTGTAACATCAACAGGGAGGCTTTCTTCCTCTGATCCTAATTTGCAAAACATTCCTATTAGGACAAAAGAAGGAATAACTGTTCGAGAGGCATTTGTTGCTCCAGTAGGAAAAAAAATAATGGCCATGGATTACTCACAAATTGAATTGAGGCTCATGGCACATTATTCTCAAGACAAAATAATGCTCAATTCATTTCAAAATGATGAAGATATACATAAAAGGACAGCATCTGAGATATTTGGAGTTGATATCGCAGGAGTAGACGGTGAAATGAGAAGAAGAGCAAAAACAATTAATTTTGGCCTATTGTATGGGATGAGCGCTTTTGGTCTCTCAAATCAATTAGGAGTTTCTAGAGCTGAAGCGGACATCTTTTTAAATAATTATTTCGATAGATATAGTCAGGTAAAAAAATTCATGGAGAACATCGTTGAAAGCTCTAAGGAAAAAATGTTTGTTGAAACTTTATATGGCAGAAAAATTCATGTTCCAAACATTAACTCAACTAATTACATGTTAAGGCANGCATCAGAGAGAGCTGCAATTAACGGCCCTCTCCAAGGTAGTGCTGCTGACATAATTAAGATTGCAATGATAAAAATAAGTTCATGGTTAAAAGATAACAGTCCTGAGATTAAGATGATTTTGCAAGTACATGATGAGCTTGTATTTGAAGTTCCTGAAAATATTTCTGAGGACTACATAAAACAAATATTAAATTTAATGGAAGAGACAACCAGCATTGATGTGCCACTAAAAGTTGAGTTTGGTTTTGGTTCTAACTGGAGAGAAGCTCATTAATGAAGCTGCTTAACTTCTGTATGCTGGCTTTTTCTTGAATGGAAAATATTAAGTTNTCACCATAATTTTTCTGTATATGATCAGAAATAGCTTCAGCCTCTGCAGTGCTTACCTTATCTGATTTTGTTAGGACTAATAAAGTCGGCACTCCCTTGCTATAAGCAAAATTTAGCATTGATAAATCCATTTCTCGCATCGGGTTTCTAATATCTGTAAAAAGTATGGATGCTATTAGGTTTTTTCTATGATCGAAATATTTTGGCAATTCTTTCGACCACTCTTTTTTTTGCTTTTTGGATACTTTTGAGTAGCCATACCCTGGAAAGTCAACTATGTATCCATGACTTAATTTGAAAAAATTGAAAAGTTTTGTTTTGCCGGGAGTCTTNCTGGTTTTAGCAAGTTTTTTTTGATTTGAAATTGCATTTATTGCAGACGATTTTCCAGCGTTAGAGGCACCAACAAACGCGATTTCTGGTTCATTATGAACTAAGCACTGACTGTATTCCGCAGCGCTTTCAACAAANGTCATATCTANGTGTTTNATATTCGATTTCATTAATAATTTACCTGCAANTTGTTATATAATCATTCTCGCATACTTATGAGAAATAATTTTTTTAATTTTACAGTTTTGCTGCTGCTCATGTCATTTATGGCTAAAGCAGAACCAACTGAAGGAAGAGATTACGACATAATCCCAAGTGGTCTGCTTGAAGGNAAAGCAATAACTGAGGTTTTTGGGTACTGGTGCCCAGCGTGTATGAGTTTTGAATCTACAGCTGCTCAACTTAAAGAACAGAGACCTGATGTTGTTTTTGTTCAAATTCCAGCGGGCAATGAAGTGTTTGCAAGGCTTTTCTACACCATAAAGGCCCTAGGGCTTGGTAACGAAGCACATTTAAAGGTTTATACAGACTATCAACTGCTCAGGGAAAGATTTTCAAATAATCAAGATATTGAGGCTTTTGCTAAAAGACATGGTTATGATGCTGAAAAATTTATGAATGTTTACTCCTCTTTTGGTATAGGTATTAAGGCAACGAACGCCCTAAGAAAAGTCAGAGAGCTAAGCTCTGCTGGCGTTATGGAAGGAGTCCCATCAATCTATATAAATGGAAGGTATAAGTTTAAGAGATCGGCGGACGTACAAAANAATATAAATAATATGCTGTCACTTTACGATGGGTAGCTTGAAATTTAAACTACAGGAACAACTTACTAACTAATGAAAAAAATCACCTTAATTTTATTCGCACTTTTTGTTTCAATGAATTTTTATACAGATTCTTATGAGGACGAAGTTAGAAAAAGACTGGGCTTGTTAAAGGATGTTCCAGTTGTGGCAATGCCAGGTATGGAATCAGGTGATGATGCAGCTGTAGCAGGTAGATCTGGAGAGGCCGTCTATAATCAAGGATGTGCCGCTTGCCATACTGCTGGGCTCGCAGGTGCCCCAATGTTGGGCAGCCAAGCTCAATGGGAAGAGAGATTAGATAAAGGTCTCGAGTTGCTTACCGGCAATGCTTACAATGGTTATAACGCAATGCCAGCAAAAGGTATGTGTATGGACTGTTCTGAAACAGAAATTGAAAGGTCGGTTCAGTACATGCTAGATGCACTGACTTTAGTTGAGTAACTTACCTTCTTTCTAAATCGCTTACTCTTCGTTCTAATGCTTCAATTTTTTCAAGAGCATTGCTAAGTTCNTCTTTTTTTACAAACCCTGACTCTTTCATAAATTTTTCAAGGGCTGGTTTTACCATTTTTTCCATCCCTTTAAGATCTTTTCCCATTCCAAACGGATTAAACATACTATCTCTCCAAAATATAATTTTTATTTATTATCTCATAAAGATCTTTCCAGCTTTTCGCTTGCAGATCACAAGGAAATATTTCATCCCATTTATTTTTTTCGCAATTAAACCATATGGTATTTAAATTGCAATTTCTAGCTCCACCAATGTCATTTACTGGACAATCTCCAATATGAACAGCTTCACCAGGGCTGCAGTTTGCAATTTCTAGCGCCTTTAAAAAGTGTGGGGGCGATGGTTTGTTGCTACAGACNTCTTTTGAATTTATTGAAAAATCAAAAAATTGATTTATGCCTATTATCTCAAGATCGGCATTACCGTTTGAAAGCGCGCCANTCAATGTTTTTCTATGCAGTCTCTCNAAAATAATTTTTGCATCCTTATAAAGGTGAACCTTATTTCTTATTTTAAAAAATTCGTTGAAGCTCTCATTGCTGTAGTATATTGCTTCGTTATTATCTAGCCCATGAGAAATTAAAAGAGCTTTAACAACCTCTTTTCTGAACCTTGTAAGGTCAAATTTTAATGTTTCATCTTTTTCAACAAGATTAACTCTAATTTTGTTTATCTCTTCTTCATTGAAATTTTCTTTAAGTGACGGAACTTTGCTTAACAGAAATGACCACAAGGTTTTTTCTGCATCAAGGATAACTTTTTTGTTTGGCCAGACAGTATCATCAAGATCAAATGTTATTAGTTTTATTTTCTTTCTTGCCATGAGGATGAGATCTGTCGTAAATTTTTGCTAATTGTTGGAAGTTTAATTTAGTGTATATTTGCGTTGTACTCAAGCTACTATGTCCTAACATTTCTTGTATTGAGCGCAAATCACCACTTGATTCTAAAATATGGGTTGCAAAACTATGTCTCAACATATGAGGGCTAACTGGTGACAAGCCTTGTGCAATAGATATGTTATAGATCCTTTCTTGCATAGCTCTAATAGAAATTCTTTTTCCATATTTATTAATAAACAAAGCATTTGTGTCTTTCGCTATATGCTCTCTTTCAANTAACCATTTTTCTATTGCTTCTTTTGCAAATTTACCTACCGGCAACATTCTCTCTTTCTTCCCTTTCCCCAAGACTTTCACAAAACTTAATTCAGATTCAAAAGATGATAAATTTACNCCTACTGCTTCTGAAACACGCAAGCCTGATGAATATAGTAATTCTAAGAAAGCTTTATCTCTGAAATCTGATTTAGATTTGGGTTGAAATGATAGTAGTTTTTCAACATCTTCTGGGGTAAGAGCTTTTGGTAATGTTTCAGGAATTTTTGGTGACTGAACTGATTCAAATGGATCAGAATCTAATAAACCAGTTTTGTATATAAACTTATAAAAGTTTTTTACAGATGAAATATTCCTTTGTATTGACCTATTTCCAAGCCCTGATTTTCTTAGCGAAATTATCCAGCTTGTTATGTGTGATTTAGAAATATCAGTTGGGCTAATTTTGCTCTCATCTAAAAACAGAANAAATCGATTTATATCTCGCTCATAGTTAGAAATTGTATGAGAAGAATAGTTCTTGATTTTTAAAAACTCTTTAAGNTTTTCTTTAAGTTTATTCATTAAATGTGTTCATATGAATTTCTTCTACGCTTGCAACAGATACTAAGCTATTAGTTCTTATAAAAACAGCAGAAGGCCCACCAATNGCACTAAAATTTATTATTTTTTTATTACTCGATTGGCTTATGACTGCTGCCGTTGCAATGCTTGCGGAACCGCAGGATTGTGTTTCTCCAACACCATTCTCAAAAGTCCTAATTAAAACAATGTCACCATCTCTCTGAAAATAGCTTAAGTTAAAATCTTTAACTCCCTTGAATCTTTGATCTTTTTTGAGTGCNAGGTATTCTTTTGGTAGTTCAGCTTCATTTAGGCTATATGACTCTTTAATAATGTGATTATTAGCAAAATTAACTATAAAGTATTCATCTAACCTTTTTACAATTGGCTTTTCTGCTTCAACNCCCACACCTTCAGGAGAAAAAATTATCTTAAATTTCTTCTCANTTATAGAAATTGTTTGTCCATCTTTATTGTAAAGCTGACCTACACACCTNAATCCATTTATACAATTATTTGCTTCGGAGCCATCCGCATTGAAAACTTTTAACTCAAACTCAGCAGAATTTTTGACTAGCAACAACTGATCAAAGCCAACCCCTTTTTTTCGGTCTGCAAGCTCAACCACCCTATCAACAAAAGAGATGTCTTCTGTTATCAAGAAATCGTTTCCATTTGATTGCATTTTTGTGTACTTCATTTTCATATTGCGCTCAAAACTTAAATTAGAATTATATAATTGTCTTAAACAATTACCTTAATTTGATTACNGATAAAATAGTAAACGCTCTTAGATTTCTATCTGCAGATAGCGTTGAACGCGCAAATTCAGGCCATCCTGGGATGCCACTTGGAATGGCTGATATTGCTGAAGTTCTTTGGAGAGACCACTTAAAACATTCTCCGAACAATCCTGAATGGTTNAATAGAGACAGATTTATATTATCCAATGGGCATGGCTCTATGCTTTTGTATAGNCTTTTACACTTGAGCGGCTATGACTTATCCATTGATGANTTGAAAAANTTCAGACAGCTCAAATCTAAAACCCCTGGCCATCCGGAGTTTGGCATNACCCCAGGAGTTGAAACAACAACAGGACCGCTTGGACAGGGTATAGCAAATGCTGTAGGCATGGCTTTGGCAGAGAATATATTGGCGAGCAAAATAAATACTGATGATTGCAAACCGATTGATCACATGACGTATTGTTTTTTGGGTGATGGATGTCTGATGGAAGGCATTTCTCATGAGGCAATGTCTCTTGCAGGAGTTTTAGAATTAAGTAAACTGATTTGCTTTTACGACAGTAATGGGATCTCAATAGATGGAAAAATCGAAAGCTGGTATGGTGACAACATTATCAAGAG
>NYSP01000003.1 GCA_002683115.1 Gammaproteobacteria bacterium | reverse complement strand
GAACCCACGATACGCTATTAACGTATGCCAGTTTTCAAGACTGGTGCATTCAACCGCTCTGCCATCTCTCCTAAGCGCAACATTATAATTTATTTTAGTACCTTGAAATAGGGGTATAATTTCAGCATGAAAAGATTGCAAATATTCGGAGCTACAGCCTCACCTTACACACAAAAAATGCTTGCATTAATGAGGTATAGGCGCATACCTTATGATATTCATTGGGGTGAAACTAAAACACGACTCGATAATCTTAAGATTGAGGCGCCAAAACCTGTGCTTTTGCCAGTAATACTCCTCGAAAATCAAGAAAAAGAGATAGTTGCAACTACAGATTCAACACCCATGATCCGCAGACTTGAGGAAGATTATATAGAGAGGAGTGTGATTCCAAATGATCCAGCATTGGCATTCATAAATTATTTATTGGAAGACTTTGGAGATGAATGGATAACAAAATATATGTTTCACTATAGGTGGCATTTTGAAAAAGATGCTAATAAAGCTGGCACAATTCTTCCACTTATTGAATTCCAAAACCCATTAACTGAAGACCAACATGAAGAAATTAAAAACTTCATCATTGAGCGTCAGACTCAGAGATTATGGGTTGTTGGCTCAAGTAACGAAACAGCTGATCTAATAGAAAGTAGTTTTAATAGGTTTTTAATAGCATTCAATGAACATCTCATAACAAGTCGTTTTTTACTGGGGGATAAGCCCTCTTCCGCTGATTTTGCTTTTTTTGGGCAAATTTCACAGATTGTAAATTTCGATCCTACTCCGAGAGAGATTTGTCATAAATTAGCGCCACGAGTTATTGCTTGGGTAGAACTTATGAATGATCTTTCAGGCCTTAATTCTGATGAAAATCAATGGGTTGAGCTTGAACAGATTCCAGAATCAATTAAGTCAATTTTGTCGGAATTTGGAAAATTATATGCACCTCTACTTTTGGAGAATGCAAAAGCTGTTCAAAATGAATCTCCAGATTGGGAAGTAAATGTTGATGGGGCAATCTGGAAACAAAAGACATTTAGTTACCAAGCTAAATGTTTAAAATGGATCAAAGAAGAATTCTGTGCTCTGAATGAGAATGATCAGCAAAGAGTAAAAGCTTTTTTGAGTGGTACTGATTGTGAACAGATATTGTGATTGCTTTTAATATCTAAAATGCTTAATTCTTTCGCCGCTTTTCTCTATTTCAGTCATTGATTTAATGCCAATTTCTAGGTGTTTTTCAGCCCATTTACTGGTGACTTTTTTATCGGATTCTTGGGTTTTTATGCCTTCAGGTGTTGTTGGAACGTCAGATACCAATAACAAAGCACCTCTAGCGATTTCATTATAGTGNCCTCCTATAAAAATAGTGGCTACTTCCATATCAATCCCTATAGCGGTAGATTTCTTTAGTCTCTTCATAAAGGCTTTATCGTGTTCCCACAGTCTACGGTTAGTCGTAAATATAACGCCTGTTCTATAGTCTTCACCTGCTTCTTTAATCTTTTCTGAGACAAACTTATGCAATTTGAATGATGGNAATGCAGGTACTTCAGGAGGGAAATAGTCGTTTGTAGTACCCTCACCTCTTATAGCAGCTATTGGTAAAATAAAATTTCCAATCTCTGATGCTTCTTTNAGACCCCCACATTTTCCTAAAAAGAGCACCCCTTTTGGGTTTTTTGCGGACAATAAATCCATTATNAAAGCTGCATTTGGAGAACCAATGCCAAAATTTATTATGCTTAAGCCGTCTTTATTAGTGGCACTTTGCATTGCACCGCCCTCTCCCTTAATTTCGCAATTAAATTTTGCAGCAAATGCCTCTACATAGTTTTTAAAGTTTGTCAGAAGAATATAATCACCAAGCTCATCAATTTGTGAGCCTGTGTATCTTGGTAGCCAGTCTTTGGCTATTGTTATCTTATCTACCATAAAATTGGTGATGCATATTAGCAGATTTAGCTAAAAATAGAAAATTATTTGAATTCTTTGATNCTTGGACAAGTACAAACCAAATTTCTGTCACCGTAGACATTATCAACCCTTCCTATCGGTGGCCAGTATTTTTGATGTTTTGTTTGGTTGTTAGGATAGTAAGCAAGTTTTTTNGCATAAGGATANTTCCATTCTTCTATCAGACTATCTACGCAGTGAGGTGCATTTTTTAGAGGATTATTTGTAGGATCNAACTCTCCGTTCTCTATTTTCTTTATTTCATCNCTTATTCCGATCATCGCATCACAAAATCTNTTCAATTCTTCTAGTGACTCACTTTCTGTTGGTTCAATCATTAAAGTTCCAGCAACTGGCCATGACATTGTTGGTGCATGAAATCCGTAATCAATTAATCTTTTAGCNATNTCCTCAGCTTCAATACCACATGATTCTTTAAANGGTCTCACATCTAAAATACACTCATGTGCGACGAGATTATTCTTTCCTGTGTAAAGTATATCGAAGTGATCCTTCAATCTATTAGAAATGTAGTTAGTGCTTAGAATAGCTACTTGNGTTGCTTTTCTGAGCGACTCTTGTCCCATCATTGCGATATACATCCAGCTAATAGGCAGAATGCTTGCACTTCCATGGCTTGTGCCTGAAATAGCATATTCATCCTCATTTAATTTCAGGGGATCTGCTGGAAGATAAGGCATAAGTTTATCGACCACTCCTATTGGCCCTACTCCTGGTCCTCCACCTCCGTGTGGAATACAAAAAGTTTTATGTAAATTAAGATGTGATACATCACCTCCAAATTCACCTGGATAACACATTCCAACCATTGCGTTGAAATTAGCACCATCGATATAGATAAAACCGCCATGACCATGTATCAGCTCACATACTTCTTTTACATGCTCTTCGAATACACCATGTGTTGATGGATAAGTAATCATCATGGCAGCTATTTTCTTTCCATGCACATCAGCCTTTTTTCTTAAATCAACCATATCAATATCACCATTTTCGTCGCAATCAATAACTACGACTTCATAACCAACCATCTGTGCAGATGCTGGATTCGTGCCATGGGCTGATTCTGGTATCAGACATATGTTTCGATCTAAGTCATTCTGAGCCTTGTGATANCTATCAATGGCAAGCAAACCGGCATATTCNCCTTGAGANCCAGCATTAGGCTGTAGAGAAATAGCTTTATAACCTGTAATTTTGGCTAACCANTCTTCGAGGTCATTAATGATTTGCTTATATCCTATAGCCTGATCCTCGGGTACTAGGGGATGAACATTTGCGAAACCATTCCAACCAACGGGAATCATCTCTGATGTTGCATTCAATTTCATCGTNCATGAGCCTAAAGGAATCATCGAACGATCCAGAGCAATATCTTTATCTGATAAGCTTCTTATATATCTCAGAAGTTGCGTTTCTGAGTGGTGTGAATTAAAGACTTCATGAGTAAGGTANAGTGATGTTCTGTTATGTTGATCATCCCAAGATAATTCAATTTTTTGATCTCCTTCTGCTATCTTNGGAAAAAGATTGATGAGACTTTCAATATCTTCTTCAGATGTAGTTTCATCTATGCTGATTCCTATTTCAGAATCAGAAATGTTTCTTAAGTTTATCTTTTGACTGCGTGCATTTTTGTGGAAGTTTTCTGCATTTTCAACTTCAATCACGATCGTATCAAAGAAAGTTTTATTTTTAATGANATACCCATTATCAAGAATTTTCTGAGCAAGATTTTTAGTCAAATTATTAACTCTAGTAGCAATTTTTCTCAAGCCATGAGGTCCGTGGTAAATCGCATAAAAACTAGACATTATCGCCAACAATGCTTGAGCGGTGCATATATTACTGGTGGCTTTTTCTCTCCTGATATGCTGTTCTCGAGTTTGTAGTGCTAGTCTGTAACAAGGTCTGCCTTGTTGATCTTGNGTCAAACCAATCAATCTGCCAGGTAAAGANCTCTTATAACTATCTTTCACTGCCATGAATCCTGCATGAGGNCCNCCATAGCCCATTGGTACACCAAATCTCTGTGCTGAACCTACTACGATATCTGCTCCGAATTCACCAGGTGATTTAAGCAAAGTTAGAGCTAATAAATCTGTGCCAACGATGAATAAACCTCCGTTGCTTTGAATGTGTTCTATATCATTGCTTATGTCATCAATTGAACCACTTGCCCTTGGATATTGAAAATAACAACCAAAATAATCTCCATCTTTAATCGCGTCTCCNACAACTATATTTATGCCNAGTGGTTTTGCCCTGCTCTTCATTATTGATATTGTTTGAGGGAAACAATCTTCATGAATAAAAAATTTATTTGATTTTGATTTCGAGACCCTATTGGCTAACATCATTGCTTCTGCAGCTGCAGTCGGCTCATCTAGCAAAGAAGCATTTGATATATCCATTCCAGTTAGATCGGAAATCATAGTNTGATAGTTCATCAGAGCTTCAAGTCTGCCTTGGGCTATTTCTGGCTGGTAAGGCGTATAAGATGTATACCAACCTGGATTTTCAAAAACGTTTCTTTTTATTACTGTTGGGACTTCACAATTATAAAAACCTTGACCGATATAGGTTTTGAAGACTTTATTTAATTTAGAAATCGATTTTAGTTTCTTTAGNGCNGAGGCNTCATCAAGNGGTTTTGGAAGNTCAAGAGATTTTAAGTCATATATAGATTCTGGCATTAATGCTGTCAGAAATGCATCCATATCTTCATAGCCCAAATCATGAAGGATGTGGTCAATATCNGCAGTTGATAAACCTATATGTCTACCAGAAAATTCTTTTGATCTATCTGTCATTTTTATGGAANGCTTTAACCTTCACTAGCACTTTCATATGCAGTGGCATCTAAAAGTTCATTCATTTCAGTTATATCTTGAGGCTGAATCTTAAAAAACCAACCATCTTCATATGGAGAAGAGTTAATTATTTCAGGATTATCAATCAGTGCTTCGTTAACTTCTGTTATTTGACCTGTAACTGGAGAATAAACATCTGATGCTGCCTTCACAGACTCAACGATTGCTATATCACCACTTTTGGAAATATCTTTACCAATTTCAGGCAATTCAACAAAAACAATGTCTCCCAAAAGCTCTTGAGCATGATCGGAAATTCCGACTGTTACAGTTCCATCATCTTCGAGTCTTGCCCACTCATGTGATTCTAGAAATTTTAGGTTACTAGGTATTTCTGCCATTGATTTATTTTAAATATTTTAAAAAATTTGTCTCACAAAATTCTAAATTAATTTCTTTATCTCTCAACTTTGCAATTCCATGACTAGGGTGATTAGCGTCTATTCTGCAGAAACCTATATTTTTTTTAAAAGTTGGGCTCCATGTACCGCTTGTTACAACACCANCACCGCCGNTAAAAGTAATTTTCGAACCTGCTCTTAATACACCCCTTTCATTAGTAAAGAAGCCACATAATATTTGTTTGGGTTTTGATAGGGTTTTTAATGCCTCTGCACCTATNAAGTTCCGATTTTTATTGTTTGTATCAACCGTCCAGGATAAGTTTGAATCGAATGGATTATTGGAAACAGTCATATCTGAACCATAAAGATTTAGTCCAGCTTCAAGCCTAAGCGTATCTCTTGCGGCAAGGCCAATTGGTTGAACTCCCTCTTCAATGAGACCATGCCACAATTTTTTTCCAACTTCTTGATCAGAAATAAGTTCGAATCCAACTTCACCAGTATATCCAGTTCTGGCAATCATTAAGTCATTACTTTGATGCAATTCAAAATTACCTAGTTCCAAATCATAGAGATTTTTTATTATTTGTTGTGACTTAGGTCCTTGGAGAGCAATTATGGATGCCTCAGAATGAAATATTACCTCCACTGAAAAGTTAGCTGCAATTTCTTTAAACCATTCAAAGTTTTGCTCACGAGTTGCGCAATTTGAGATTATGCGATATTTCTCATCGCCAAGATGGTAAACAATGAGATCATCCAGAATCCCGCCTGCATTATTAAGTAAAGGCGAATAAAGGGCGCGTTTATTAGGTAATATTTTTGCAATGTCATTTGGTAGCAAATGTTGTAAAAAATTTGTTTGATTCTTGCCATGGAAGTCAAATACAGCCATATGTGACACATCAAAAATACCAACATCTGATCTGACTAAATTATGTTCATTAATTTGAGACCCATAATTTACTGGCATATGCCAACCAGCAAAATCGACCATTGAACCTCCGTTTTCAGAATGAAAAGAATTTAAGTAGGTTTTTTTCATCTATGTGCTGTAAATTCGATTTCTACCGAAGCGTCAAATGGAAGCCCTGCAACAGCAAAAGTTGTCCTAATNGGGAGGGGTTTTTGAAAGTATTGAAGATAGATCTCATTCAATTTTGGCATATCTGAGATNTCTTTTAGCAGTATCTTTGCCTTGANGACATTGNTTAAATTNAGCTCAAAAAATTTTAATGANTCTTCAAGNTTTTTAAAGATTTGATGNAATTCCGCTTCGAATCCACCGGGTACAACACCATCTTCTGTATTGCCTAGCATGCCAGAGAATTCAATTAAATCCCCTACTTCTATAGCATCTGAGTATGGTGTACCAAATTTTTCTGTATTAAGTGTTTTATATTTCATAAAAATAGTGAAAATTAATATTAGTTATTGTACAGTACGCACTTATGGCAGCAAACAAACAACAGAAAGTGTATCTGATTCCTGAAGGTGAAACTAGGGACAGCCATACATATCACTACACAGTTGTGAAAACTAAAAAGTTTATTCAAGAGAATGAAAAACTGAAAATCAAAAAATTTAACCCTGTCAAAAGAAAACATGAGTGGTTTGTCGAAGCGAAACTACCACCTCATAGCAAAAACTAGAAAGTTTTAAATCAATCCCTATATAAAGTTTATGAACAGAATCAACCGTTTATTCGGCTATTTAGAAGACATCATATTATCAATTATTGCGATAATGACTCTTGGCGCTGTAGGTTTCGAGCTCTTCGAGATTTATCAAAGAGGCTCAATTGGATTAGCTGATCTACTTTTGATGTTCATTTATGCTGAGGTTCTCGGTATGGTAGCGATTTACTTCAGGAGTCACGTTTTGCCAGTTATTTATCCTTTGTTCATTGGTATCACAGCTCTAGCGAGATTGATTGTTCTTCAAGGAAAGGATTCTATGCCTGAACAGTTGGTTTTTGAGGCTGGATCGATTCTCCTATTAAGTTTCGCAGCACTTTTACTCAAAGACGTAAAAGTTAATCTTACTCACACCAAAAAATAATTTAAACTAGAATCAACAGGAGAAAGTATGAGGTTGATTCTACTATTTATTTCTTTTTCATTATTTGCTGATTTGAGCAGCAATATTGAAGCAAACAAAACAAAATTTGAAAACATTGCTCTAGAGATTTGGGATTTTGCAGAGATGGGTTATCTAGAAGAAAAAAGTTCTAAACTTTTGCAAGAAACACTGATTGAAGCAGGTTTTACAGTTAAAACTGGTATTGCTGGCATTCCAACAGCCTTTGTTGCTGAATACAACAATAATGGTCCTATCATTGGAATACTTGCTGAATTTGATGCCCTTCCCGGCTTATCACAAAACAATACACCTTTTAGGGAAAGTTTGGGTGGCGATGCTGGACATGCATGTGGACATCATCTATTTGCAGCTGGCTCAACTCAAGCTGCAGTAGCATTGAAATATTGGCTAGAGAGCACAAAAACACCTGGCACAATAAGACTTTACGGTACACCTGCTGAAGAAGGAGGAAGCGGAAAAGTTTACATAGCTAGGGATGGTTATTTCGATGACGTAGACATAGTTCTGCACTGGCATCCTGATAGTTCAAATAGAGCTCATTTCAGTAGTTCGAATGGTAATAAATCAGCTAAATTTAAATTCAAAGGCATATCTGCGCATGCAGCCGGAGCGCCACAGAATGGAAGATCAGCTTTAGATGGTGTTGAAGCTATGAACATGATGGTAAATATGCTCAGAGAGCATATGGATGAAGAAGCAAGAATACATTACGTCATTACAAAAGGTGGTCTAGCTCCTAATGTAGTGCCGGAAGAAGCTGAAGTATATTACTATGTCCGACACCCAAATGTTGAGGGTGTTAAGGAGCTTTTCGAAAGAGTTGTTAAAACTGCTCAAGGTGCAGCTGAAGGCACGGAAACCACAATGACTTACGAAGTGATGCATGGAAATTATCCATTAATGCCGAACGAAACGCTTTCAAAAATTGTTGATATAGAACTTAATAAGCTGGGTGGAATTTCATATGATGCAACGGAGATGGCTTTTGCGAAAAGAATCTTCAAAACATTGCTCAATCCAAATGCTGAAATAGGAGATCAAGAGAAAATCTTGCCATTGGCTTATACGCAATCAAAAGGTTCAACTGACGTTGGAGATGTTTCTTGGAAAGTTCCTACTACAGGGGTAAGGATAGCTACATGGGTTCCAGGAACTTCTGCCCATTCTTG
>NYSP01000002.1 GCA_002683115.1 Gammaproteobacteria bacterium | reverse complement strand
AAACATTTATGAAGTAGTAAATGGCTATGCAGTGTTAAGAAAAACCATTTAATATGTCTTGGATAAAATTTCTGAATTCAATAGCTATCATCATAGGAGCCTCATCAATAGTATTTGCTGTTATTCTTGTGNTGGAAGATCGTGATTGGCTATGGGCTGCCATTCATTTGGTAATAGGTTTACTTATTTGTTACGAATCTTTTAAGAATTTCTCCAAAAAACCACCCGACTTGTAAGATTTAGTTCAGGTAAAAGTATTTACCGTCTGATTCAAGATACATTGAGTTACCATCTTGTTTTGATTCTCCAACAATCTTATAGAATACATTTCTGCTTATAAGGGCATATATATGCTCTTTAAGCTTTATTTTCGGATAAGGCTGATGATCTATCATCTCAACAGTCAAAGGCTTCTCTTTGGTCAATTTAACCCATTCTCCAGTATTGGTCTGAAAGAAGTAATTGCCATTCTCATTTTTATAGTCAATCATGCAAAAAACCTCTTTTTCAACTTTAATAGGAATTTTTTCAACGGGAGTAACAGCAAAGTACTCACCCTCCTCCCATTTAACAAGTTTTGAAAATAATTTGACCATTGAATCTCTTTCGATTTTTGATTTGTTGTAAAACCAGTTAGAGTCTGCATCAATATAAAACTCTACACCTTCACAGAGTTNAGGATTCCATTGCTCCANAGGATACTCATCAAGGGATAAAGCGGTTTTTTCAAGGTCTTTTAGGTCCATACATATACCCCCAGACCAAACCCAATTGCAATTAAAAATGATGAAGAAATTTTCATAATGGCTCTTTGAATCTTACCATTCAAAATAAAACTACTACCAAGTTTTAAAATATAACTTANAAAAATAAACCATGAAGCTGTTGCAAGAAAAAAGTATATAGAGATNAANAATTGAAAAGTAAAACTTGTATTGATTACTANNCCACTGAANAATGAGGCAAAGAATATAAANGCTTTTATATTNAAAATATTCACCATCAAACCACCTGCAAAGCTTTGAGTAAAATTTAAAGGTTGATTTTGTAGATTCTTGTGGTGNGATTCTATGGGATCAGACATTATTCCTGATGCCCCTAAATAAATTAAATACCCTGCTCCAATAGAGCCTACTATGCTGTAAAGACTAGGAATTTTTTGGTAAAGATAATCTAATCCAACTATTGCAAATATGCATTGCAAAAAAACCCCAAAACCTATCCCCAANGCAGATGAAGCACTATTCATGAAGCCTTTTTCAAAACTGCTTTTAACAATGTAAAAAAAATCTGGACCAGGGGAAATAACAGCTACTAAATGAGCAAAAGCAAGTGAAAGTGCTANGGAGATATTCATAAGTAAATAGGTTCCCTCTCAAGGGCTACACCGTAATGATTGTGAGCATAGGTTTTTATAAACTNTTCTACATACTTAATATCATTAGCATTACAAAGTCCGTTGCTGGTCAACACAAGGGCATGCTTGCTGGACAAACCAATGTTCCTAATTTTCATGCCTTTTAAGCCTAGTTTATCCAACATTTCACCTGCAGAAAGTTTGATAGTTCCATCCTCTTGCTCAAATTGCTTAAGCGTCTCAACATTTTTTAATTTTTTTAACTCAGAAGGTGTTAAAACTGGATTCTTGAAGAAGCTACCGACATTTGGGAAGTCTGCTGGACTGGGAATCTTTTCATTTCTAATTTCTCTTATTTTCAAAACCATCTCTTCTGCACTACTAAAATTCAAATCCTTGATGCTTTCATGGTTTAAGTTTGGTTTAAATACCTTGGATAATTGGAAATTAACTGCAGTAATTATCAAGTTATTTTTTTGTTGAAAAATGCTTTTCCTGTAAGAGAAATNACAGTCAATATTCTTAAATTTCCTTACTGCATCTGCCTGCACATCATAGCAACTAACTTCTTTAATGAAGCCTGAAATTTCTGAGCCATATGCTCCAATATTTTGTACCGGTGCAGCGCCAACGGTGCCTGGTATGCCTGCAAGATTTTCAAGGCCATGTAAGTTTTTATTTACACAAAAGTCTATTAGATCGTCCCATCTAACTGCTGCACCAACTGTTAGAAAAACCTCGTCTTTCTCAATGTTTAATTCAAAATTATTATTTTTAGATTTTAAAACAAAATCCGAAAAAAATTCCGGGAANATCGTGTTCGTGCCATCACCAATNATCTGAAATTTCTTGTTATTTTTTTTGGCAAGTTTTATTACTTCTGCTAATTCCTGTTCTGTTTCGAATGTGTAGAAGTTTATTGCTTCTGATCGAAGGTTAAGGCTATTAAATTTGTTTAAATTTNTCCTTTTCAAGATAAGTAATTTTTAAGTTTGTCTAGATCTTCCTGCGTATCAATTCCCCAAGAATTTAAATCATTAAGTAACAAAACTTGAAGGTCAAGATTATTATCCAATGCGCGCATCTGTTCAAGCTTGTGCTCCCTTTCATTATGAGAAATCTCCAAAGAAGAGAATAGATTCAGAAATTCCACTGTAAAGGCATAGACCCCAACATGATGATAGACAGGGTCAGATANATTATGTTTTTCACTTGGGAGGTTTCTAAAAAATTCTTTTGATTTTCCATCATTATCAAGTATTACTTTCACTTTATTTTCATCAAGCAAATCTCTATCAGACTTGAACGGTTTCGCCAGCGTACCATATGAAAAATTATTTTCTTCCATATGTTTTGCTAANTGATCAATGGCTTCAACTTCTATCAATGGCTCATCTCCTTGAACATTTATTAATAATTCATCTTTAGCTAATTTTGCTTTTAAAGAAAACTCATTGATTCTATCTGTGCCTGAATTATGTTCTGCCTCTGAAAGAAATGCCTCACCCCCAGCATCTGTAATAATCTGAAAAATTTCTTCTGAGTCTGTTACCACAATTACAGCTTCAGCTTTTGTTTTTCTACACTGTTCCCAGGTATGTTGAATTATTGTTTTACCCTCAATCCTTTCAACCAGTTTCTTCTTAAGTCTTTGTGAATTAAGTCTTGCAGGAATTAGAATCTTAAAACTGCTAGCCATTTATNTTTTCCGTTATGAGTTTTGTAATATTAATGTTTAATTTCACCTTCATTTTCAAGTACCAAATATTTTTGCCTGCGAATTTCTCTCCCATTCGAGCAGCGTCTTTTTCAGTAGTAAGTAGAGGCCTTTCAAAATCAAAAGAAATGTCTTTCTTGGTGAAAAAATGATGGTCTGGAAAAAGCCTATAATCAAAATTAATCTTTAAATTATTCAGTGTTTTAAGGAATCTATTGGGGTTAGCTATTCCACAAATAACATTCGCTGTTTTTCCAAAAGGATACTCCTCCACAGAGTAAGAATCACCCGTATCAAGATTTATCCAAGCATCTGGTTCCAGCTCAAAAAAATTATCTCCTCCATCCTTTCGACCGCTGTATATGAAAAGGTCTACTTTTTTTGTTTTCCAAATATTGTCTCTTAATGGACCAGCAGGTAAAAATAATTGATTACCGAAATTGCGGTTAGCATCTTCAACAACTATTTCGAAATCTCTTCTCAAATTNGTATGTTGTAAACCGTCGTCAGATATGACTATGTCAGTATCAGTATGTCTTTCTAAATACGAAAGAGCTCTCGGTCTGTCATGATCGACCACGACATTAAATCCACGGTTAAAGTGAAATATTGCTTCATCACCTACTTCTTTTGCAGTCGTATCATCTTTGATGATTTTCGTACCTGTAAATGACCCCTTATAGCCCTTTAAAACAATTCCTGGCTTATAACCTATATCTCTTAGGTCTGATGCAATTTGATTAACTAGAGGTGTTTTACCATTACCTCCAACAGTAACATTTCCCACTACAATTACCGGTACTTGATCCACTGTAGATCTTTTGGGTTTTAAAAAGGTATTTTTGAAAGTACTTACGACCCAGTAAATTGCACTTATTGGTGTCAACGCAATATTAGCTATATTAAATTCGTCCCAAAAACTTTTCTTTTCAGAAATAATTGTTGGCACAAAATCTGATTCGATACTTGAAACACTTGAATCTTCTATCAGTTCAGGTTTTCCTTGAAGAACATTGTATAAGCCCTCTTCCTTTATTAACTCATTNTGTGTGCCTGATTGAGTGATAACACCATCTTCTAGAACACAAATCTTATCGGCTTTTTCAACAGTACTTAACCTGTGCGCAATAATGAATGTTGTTTTATTTTGTGATGCTTTTTCAATAGCTGCTTGAATCTCNTTTTCAGATTCATTGTCGAGAGCTGATGTGGCCTCATCAAAGATTAAAATTGAAGATTGTTTCAACAATGCTCTAGCAATCGCAATTCTTTGCTTTTCTCCACCAGATAATGAATCTCCACTTTCACCGAGGACGGTATTAAAACCATCAGGTAAATTCATTATAAATTCATAAGCATTTGCTTCTCTAGCTGCCTGAAATACTGCTGAATCAGAAACATCATGTAAACCATATGCAATGTTATTTTTAACTGTATCGTTAAATATTGTTGGATCTTGCGAAACATAAGATATTGANTTTCTTAAATCAGTAAGTTTTATCTTTTTAATGTCATAACCATCGATTCTTATTCTTCCCTCATAATCGTCATAGAACCTGTTTAGAAGGTTAACAATAGTAGATTTTCCGCTTCCTGATTTACCAACTAATGCGACTGTCTCTCCTTTTTTTGCTGTGATAGATATATTTTTTAAAACTGGATCCATCTCGTGTGAGTAACTAAATGAAACGTTTTCAATTTGAACTTCACCTTCGAGAGTTTTGTTAATATCAATGCCTTCATCATATTTCTCAGGTGGATTATCTATGGTAGAAAAAATATCTTCAGCNGCAGCTAAGCCTCTTTGAATAACGGCATTTAAGCTCGAAAGTTGCCTTATTGGCNTTGCCATTAGACCAGCAGCTGTAAAGAAAGCTACAAATGACTCAGATGGTAAATTCAATTCACTTANATTTGTTAATGCCAAATAACTCATAGCTGCTAAAGCGAATGCAACAAAAACTTGAATTAGAGGCGTTGTAAGGTTGCCAGTGCTTTCCATCTTGAGATTTTGTTTTAAGTTCTCATCATTAGCTTGCCTNAATCTATCCTCTTCTCCTGATTCGTTATTGAATGACTTTATCTCTTTCGCCCCTGAAGCAATCTCATTGCTAACCTGAGTGACTATGCCCATTACATCTTGGATCTTTTTCGCAACTTTCCTAAGTCGCCTTCCAGCAATGGCAACAATAATTCCAATCAAAGGCGCAATTACAAGAATTACTAGTGTTAGCTTCCAACTTAAATACAAAAGATAAATGAATANGCCGATTAATAGAAAACCCTCTTTNACNAGTATTTTTAATGCATTTGTGGCAGCACCAGTAATTTGATTTGTTGTAAAAATAATTCTGTTTACTATTTCACCTTTTGAAGCCTGATCAAAAAAGCTCATTGGTTGATATAACAAGCTTGAAATAAGGTCTTCTCGAAGCTTGTGAACAACTTTTAGCCCTACATTTGCCATGAAGTAATTGCCAATGTAAAAACCTATCCCCCTGATTATTGAGATAAATGCCAAGAAAAGAGCTAAATTTAAAGGGTTAAAAGGATTTTCATTGCTTTCGTTAATATATGCAATTACTTGTTTCAGCCATTCAACAGCAGAAATATCAGCNGCTGCAAACAAAATAAAGCCAAAAATACTAAGTGAAAATAGACCTTTATGTCTAAAGGTATAGCCAAGTAATCTTGTGTAAATTGAATTATTCATTGATCAAATGTTTAGCATTTAANCTGCTTTCACGTTCCTATCTTGAATATTTAAAATCTTATCCGCTTTCATAGCAAATTCATTATCATGAGTGGCATAAATGACTAAAGTTTTATTTTGACGGGCATAATCAAGAATAAAATTTTGAACTATAAGACTATTTTCCTGATCAAGGTTTCCGGTTGGTTCATCCAGTATAAGAATATTTGGATTAGTACAAATCGCTCTTGCAATCGAAGCTCTCTGTCTCTCACCACCAGATATATTGGATGGAAATTTATCTTTCAAGTTTTGAATGCCTAATCTAGAAAGTATCTTATCTAAACCCTCAGGCACAACTCCCTGGTTAGCTGCTAAACAATTTTCATAAATTGTTAAATTTTCAAGTAAGTAATGAAATTGATATGCAAACCCAAATAAATTCTTTCTGATTTCACTTTTTTCATTATTATTTAATTTTTCGAGAAAAATCCCATCTATTTCTANCGAACCAGAGTCAAAGGAATCAAGGCCTGAAATTAAATTTAAAAGCGTTGTTTTACCAGATCCTGATGAGCCAACTATGCTATAAGTACCTGATTTTTCAAATTTAAAATTTAAATTCTCAAAGATAATNTGGGAATATGATTTGTCAGNGTAACTCTTATTTATTCTTTCTAAATTTATCATGCGCTATTTACTATTTTTACAGGGTTTGTGTTGGCTGCATTTTTCGCAGGTATCAGTCCAAATAAAGTTAAAAGAACAATTGTTACAAAATTGATAATCAGTATTTGTTCAAAACTTATTATTGAGGGAAAGTAATCTAGGTAATAAACATCTAACATCGATATATTGAAAGCTACAGACATAAAATTCAGAACCTCAGTGATATTTGCTGCAACTATCAAACCCAATATGTTGCCAAGAATTATGCCAAAAATACCAATCGTGAAGATCAATTGAAGAAAGATTCTTTGGATTTGATTATTGGAATATCCCATAGTGGACAGAATTGCTATTTCCTTCTCGTTGCTTTTAATTAAATTATTTATAGACATGAGCAGACTTAAGATTGCTACCAGTAAGATAAGTGACATTAAAAGACCAACCATGGTCTTCTCTAGCTGTACTGCTCTAAATAGCCCGCCGTATAATTGATCCCAACTAGTAAATTTCATATATCCGTCTGTATTGAGATCTTCAAGGATTTGATGGCCTATATTTCTTGCTACAAGGACATCTTTTACTCTTATCTCAATACCAACACCGTTTTTTGGTTTAATAAGCTTCATGAACGATTCTGAGCCTATCAGAGCGTAATTCTGATCAACTTCTGACCCAACAGAGAAAATCCCTGAAACATTAAATGAAATTACCCTGGGAATGCCTACAAGAGCATTTGTTTGATTAATGCTTAAAAGATTAACTGAATCATTTAAAGCAACGCCAAGTTCATAAGCCAGGCTTTCGCCGAGAATAATATTAGCCCCTCTGTTCAATGAGCTTAAATCACCTAAGAGCATATTATTAGGGATAATTGATATTTCGTTTTCTTCGCTTGTTCCTTTAAGCACTATACCCTTTGAAACATCATTATTATTGATGACAATTTGAGTGGATAAATATGGTGATACAGCTGAAACCGATTTATTTTCTAGTACTTTCTTTTTTGTTTGTTCAAAATCTTCAAATCCTCCAATTTTTTCAATTGTTACATGCGGAATCACTCCAAGTATTCTTTTTTGAAGTTCATTTTCAAACCCATTCATCACAGAAAGAACAACTATTAAAACAGCTGTCCCTAAACCCACTCCTGTAGTAGTAAGAATTGTTTGAGAGGATAATTTTTTAGTACCTTTCTTAAAAAGGTATCTGAATGATATTTTGCCTAAAAAATGGTTCAAGAGAGTTTCTTCATTACTTTTGTAAGCAATTCGAAAGGTTTGTTTCTTGGAGGTCTTAACATCCCAAATAAACTGTCAGAGTTTGTCTGATAATATATTGCTCGCAGATTTGAAAAATTCAAAAAGCCCTCGTACCCATGATAGTGTCCGTAGCCTGAAGGGCCAACTCCCCCNAAAGGTAATCTTGATTGCATTAAATGAAACATAGCATCATTGATTGTTACTCCGCCTGAGCGAGTATTTTCAATTATAAAATTTTGCTCCGATTTCTTATTTCCAAAAAAGTATAAGCCAAGTGGATGATCATGAGAATTTACATAATCTACAACTTCCTGGAGTTCGTCATAAACCATTATCGGCAACAATGGTCCAAATATCTCTTCTTGCATAATTCGCATGCTCTCGTTCACATTCATTACAACTTTAGTGGTAATTGTGTTCTTTTCAGATGAATCNAAGCTTCCCAGATCTATTACACTAGCTCCTTTTTCTCTTGCATCTTGAAGATAGCTTTGCATCCTCTCATGGTGATGTTCATTCACCATAGAAGTGTAGTCATTAGCATTACTCTCTGGATAAAACTCGTTGAATACTTTTTTCANTTCTTCAACCAAAGCATCTTCCTGACCTCTTTTAATCAAAACGTAATCTGGGGAAAGGCATATTTGACCGGCATTGAGAGTTTTAACAAACATTATTCTTTTTGCTGCTAGGGAAAGATTTGCATCAGATGAAATGATGGTTGGGCTTTTGCCACCAAGTTCAAGTGTAGTTGGCACAAGATTTTGTGCTGCATTTGCAACTACCTTTTTAGCGACTGCGCCGCTACCTGTATAAAGTAAATGGTCAAGAGGCATTGAAGTAAACTCATTACCCACATCTGGACCTCCAAGAATTACTGCAAACTCACTGCTATCAAAGTATTTCTCTACCGCATCTTTAATTAGTTGCGCTGTATGTGGAGTGAATTCTGAGGGTTTCGCCATAATTCTATTTCCTGCTGCTAAAACTGATGCTGCAGGATAGAAAACCATGCCTATCGGAAAGTTCCAAGGAGCTATAATACCCACTGTTCCTAAAGGCGAAGGCTGCATTAAAGCTTTTGAACCCAAAAGATCAGCCATAAAAGACGAGGGTCTTTTGGATGGTTTCATCCATTTTTTAAGATTTTTGATGGTGAAATTTAAATTTCTAATTGATTGAACGACTTCGGAGGTCATTATTTCAGTTTCTGACCTATTTTTATAATCTTCATTTAATGCTTCGACAATTTGTTCGTCATGTGTTTCTAGAAGAGCAATACATCTTTTAAGGCTATCTAAGCGTTGTTCATAGGATGGTTGACCATTTTCAATGAAGGCTTTTTTCTGCAAATTTAGTATTTCTCTCATTTAAACTCCTCTTATTATATTAACTATACATTTTACCCAATTATCATTCGAGTTTAATGACGGCACATAATCAAGAGTTTGACCCCCTTTTTCAGTGAATAGTTCCTTGTATTCATCGCCAATTTCAATAATTGTCTCTAAGCAATCTCCAGTAAAAGAGGGAGAAACTACAAGAACCTTTTTCACACCTTCAGCAGCAAACTCTTCCAGTACTTTATCGCTAAAGGGTTTAACCCATTTAGAGTCTAATCTTGATTGAAATGAAGTAATTGTCTTGTCAGGATCTATGTTTATTTTCTCCACAAGTAGTTTTGTTGTTTCATAGCAAGTGGCTCTGTAACAATGATGATTATCTCCGCCTACCCCATCCTCACATTCTCTGTCATCACATCGCCCTTTTTCATAGACTTCGTCTAGCTGGCTCATTGGTAATCCGTGATAGCTGAATATGACTTTATCGTATTCGTTGAGATTAAACTTTTTGATGTTTTCAGAAAATGCCTCTAAGAAATCCTCATTGTCATAAAATTGGTCAACAGTCTTAACAGATGGAATCACAACCCAATTAGCAATTTTCTTTAGAGAGTAATCTAAAAATGATCCATTAGCTGCCGATGAGTACTGAGGAAAGACGGGGAACAAAATCACCTCGTCATAGCCATTTTTTTCCATTTCTTCAAGCCTTGCATCAATTGATGGATTTTTGTACCGCATCGCATAAAAAACATCATGCGTGCTTGAAAGCTCTTTTCGAACTTTTTCAGTTAAGTCTTCCATGTGATATTTGAGAGGAGAGCCTCTATCTGTCCAGAGCTCTTTATATGCTTTTGCTGATGAAAATGTTCTTGTTGGCACAATAATTAAGTTAACTAATAGAAACCTCAAAAAAGAAGGAATATTTATAATTCTTCCATCACCTAAAAATTGACGCAAGTAGCTGGCTACATCAAACCAACCAGGACTATCAGGTGTCCCAAGACTGATCATTAATACTGCTTTTTTATTTTGCATAAGAACTTAGTATATACGGGCCAATCATTGTAAATCCAATCACAATTTATGAAATTTATGACGAGAGAATCCTATTGGTTAAAGATTATTTATTCCGATTAGTTTTTTAATTTCTCTAATTGCTGGAACTGTATCTTTTCTAACTTTAGATGCGCCTTCTCTGAGAATTTCATCTATATGATCTTTACGAGAGTTTAGTTCTGCATAATTCTCTCTAATTGGTTGAAGCAACTGATTTAATTCTTCAAAAACTTTTTGTTTTGCATCTCCCCATCCAATGCCTTCTTCATACATTCTTTTCATGTCTTCAATTTCATTTTTGGAAGCAAAGCTAGAGTAAATTGAAAATAATGTATTATTTTTCCAGTCTTTAACTTCACCAGGTTCTTGTGAGTTTGTAACTATTTTCATTACAGATTTTCTCAGCTCCTTCTCACTTCCCAACATTGGAATAATGTTGTTGTAACTTTTTGACATCTTTCTTCCATCTACACCTAGTACAGTCATATCTTTTTGAATTACAGCTTCAGGAATATTGAAGAAATCACCATATTTACGATTGAACTTTTCTGCTATATCNCTTGTAATTTCAAGATGTTGTTGTTGATCTTTACCAACCGGCACATGTGTTGCATTAGGCATTAAAATATCTGAAGCCATTAGTAGTGGATATGAGAATAAACCAACATTAATACCCTCATCAGGATCTTTTTTCCCACTTTCATTATTTGCATCTAAAGCTGCTTTGTATGCATGCGCTCTGTTTAGCAAGCCCTTCTCAGCTACACAGCTTAATATCCAAGTTAATTCAGTTATTTCTGGAATATCGGATTGTCTGTAGATATTAGTTTTTTCTGGATCCAGTCCAGAGGCTAACCATGCCATTGTAATTCCATGTGAAAGTTCTTTAAGCTGATCAGGATCTGAAACTTTAATAACAGCATGCAAATCGGCAATAAACAGAAATGATTCACATTTTTCGTCCAATAGGTCTAGTGATGGCTTAATTGCTCCTATATAATTTCCTAAGTGAGGATAGCCACTGGGCGTTATACCTGTTAAAATCCGTTTCATTCAAATAGTATTTGTTTGAAATTATAAATAATATTCAGCTAATTTGTGGGAGACAGAGCAATAAATCTTAATCAACAATTAAATGAGATAGAAGGTCTATTCTCTTCGGGTCACATTAAGAAGGCTCAAAAGGACCTAAGGAAGCTTAACTCTCAGTTTGGAAAAGGTAAGCCAATACCCTCAAAATTCCGCCACAAGTTCCAAAGATTAAACTTTACTGCAAAGGAATACGACGACTGGGCAGAGTTTGCAACGTCTGATAAAAGAACAGAACTAATCACCGAAGTTAACAAATTAGCAGCACAGAAATTAGAACCAAGAACTCTTGCAAATAAAATTAACTCTTTGCAAAAGCAGTGGCAAAATCTTGACCAGCATGGAAAGACAGCAAGCAAAGAGAAATGGTCGACATTCAAAGACGCTTGTGAAAAAGCCTGGGCACCATGTAAAGACTACTTCGCTGTGCTTGAAGATAGAAAGGAAGAAAACAGAGACAAAAAACTTGCGTTACTGAAAGATATTGAATCTTTCCCAGCCGGCAAAACAACTGAAAACACTACAGTAATACAAATTGTAATGTTTCTGAAAGGTGTTCATGAGAAATGGAAACAATACGCACCAGTTCCAGATAAAGATTTCCAGGATTTAAATAATAAATTTAAAGATGCTAGAGATGGTGTAAATAAATTATTAGAAGAAGTAGAAGTATTCAATAGGTCACAGAAAGAAGCGGTTATTTCAGAAGTTGAATCATTAAGCAAAGAAGATATTGATAATTCTGTTGCTAGGATTAGAGAGCTTCAAGATCATTGGCGTACATTAGGTCCAGCGGGTAAGAAGCTTGACCCAGAAGTAAATTTAAAATTTGAAACAGCTTGTGATGAGTTTCTAAAAATTAAAGATAAGGAGCTTGATGAATCAAGAGGCTTGATGGATGTAATAATCAAAGATCTTCGAGACAAGAAAATCGCACCAGGTGAAGCAGAACAAAAATTTGTTGAACTAGAAAATCTTCAAGGAACTGCAGAAGAGAAAAAATTTAAAAAAGCCATTAAAGACTTTGCAATGCTTCAAAAAAATGAAAAAGCACAAGAAAAGCTCAAATCCTATCAAGATTTATTTGAAGAGCTAGTCGACAAAGGATCTGAGAAAATTTCTAAAGATTTAATTCCAGAGTTTGTAAACGGAAAGCCATCTGAATCTATGGATTTAAATGAAGCAGCAATAAGATTTCAGATGTTTGCAGGCCTTGACCCTGTAGGCCCGAAAGAGATGGTATCCAGAGTAAAATTTGAAGAACTCAGAAATAGGTTTACAGAAAAGTCGGTTGATATGGGTGAAAAATTAAGAGAACACTTTACAAATTTAGTTTATTCAAAAGGTACGTCATCCAAAAAAGAATCAGCTGATGTTAAAAAAGCACTTGTTAAAGCACTGAAAAAAGTTGAACAATTGCTTCCATAATTTAGAAATTACACAAATTCTTCGATACCTTTAATCACATCCATAGTTGCCTTTTTCGCATTTCTTAAATTCGTGAACGTTACGAAACCATGGAATAAGTTTTCGAAATGTAAATAGGAAACTTGATTACCAAAATTTTCAAGATGTTTACCAAATTCTTTTCCTTCGTCACAAAGAGGGTCAAATCCTGCTGTTATCAATAAAGTTTTTACCCCCTCTTCGTAAGTTACATTTTGCTCCAATAAATTAAATTTAGGGTTTTTATCATCATCGTGAGAAGCTCTTAATTGACTCCAAAACCATGCCATAGAGGCTTTTGTGAGTAGGAAATTTTCTTTAAATAATTCCATTGATTCAAACTTGAGAGACGGGCTTACCATCGGATATATGAGTATTTGTGCTGGTGGAAGCGAAATATTTGATTGCTCTAATTCANAGGTTAAAGAGGCAGTTAAGTGAGCNCCAGCACTATCACCACAGAGCAATATTTTCTTACTTGATATGCCTTTCTCTAACAACCATTGATAAGTTGTTTTTGCATCATTTAACGCGCATGGAAATTTATTTTCAGGNGCTAATCGATATTCTAGTGAATAAACTCTTATTCCTAAAATGACTGATATTAAAGATACAAAATTATGATGAGTTTCNATNCTTCCGATAACATAACCCCCACCGTGAAAATAAAGCATCGTTTTGTCAGAAATGATATTTTGTGGAATGTACTCTCTCACGAGTAAATCTTTTNTACTACCGATTAAAATATCCTGATAAGAATACAATTTAGGCGTACTTTCATTGATAGCAATACTCAGTCTTGCTTGGTTAGATTTAGACCTTTCATCATTATTAAAATTTTCGGTATCGATCTTGTAACCAAATATTTCAATTAATTTGAGGAACAAAGAAGTCTGTTTATCTAGATAAATGTCTCTCAGCATCGGTGGTTTTTTAAAAAAAATAATATTTAAAAACCAATCTGGAAGAAGAAAAAAAACCTTTAAGATTAAATTTATAAAAAAATATTTCACGTTTTTATTCTTGAAGAACAATTAATAACTAATATATTATAACTATTGTAAGGAACCCGCTTAGTTTGTATTTGGATAAATAATTCAAATTGGTCCTTAATTAGAAAAATATGCATACATCAAATTTAATTGCGTACGTTGTTCCGATTTTCACATTAATGATATTTTGTGAATTTCTTTACGGGTATTTCAAAAATAAAAATAACTACAGGCTNAATGATACTGTGACAAGCATAGGCCTAGGCTTAATGAGCAGATACCCTGCTCTACTTGGGCTTGGTGTGCAAGGTCTNGTTTATGCATTTATTTCAAAACAGTTCAATCTAGGGTTATTAGCTTCTTATGACCCATATGTTTGGGTTGTAGCCTTTGTGCTTTACGATTTAAGTTATTATTGGCTNCATCGTTCTCATCATCAGATAAAAATATTATGGGCTTCGCATGTTGTTCATCATCACGGTGAAGAATTTAACCTCTCAACTGCATTAAGACAAACTGGAACAGACTTTCTTTTCAAATGGATTTTTTACACACCAATGTTGTTTTTGGGTATACCAGTCGAAATATTTGTTACTGTTGCTGCATTGAACCTGATATATCAGTTTTGGGTACACACAGAACATATCGGGAGATTGGGAATAATCGATTACATACTTGTTACACCATCCAATCATAGAATTCACCATGCTCAAAATAAGGAATACATTGACGCAAATTACGGTGGAGTTTTCATTATCTGGGATAGGATGTTCGGCACATTCATCGATGAAAGAGAAGATCTGAAGCCAATTTACGGTACTTCCAAACCACTTAATACATGGAACCCACTGTGGGCCAATCTGGAGGTTTGGAACGAAATGATTAAAGATGCTTGGAGAACAGAAAAGTGGAAAGATAAAATTGCTTTATGGTTCTCAACACCAAAGTGGCGCCCTGCTGATGTTTCAGAAAAATATCCTATTAAAAAGAATGACTTATCTCAATTCAAAAAATTCGATACAAAAACAACCATTTACTCAAAAATATTTGGTTTCACACATTTAGTATTTGTAAGCATTTACACCCAAGGTGTCTTNTTCAATTCAGCTGATATTAATTACATCGATATGATTTTGATATCTTTCAACATAGTTACTGTNATGGTATTTGCATCATTTATGTATGAAAACAGAGCCTTTGTTTATTATCTTGAGTTGATAAGATCACTTAGTGTATTAGCGCTAATATCTGTGGGTTTCTTTAATTTCATGCCAGAAATAATTCTAGGCTATACAATTTACTCTGCTNTTGTATCAGGTAGCGTTGTACTCAGAGATCGCGTCTATTCTTCTAGCGAAGTTCGCGAGGCTTCATAAAATAATTTAGTTCAGCGGAGCCTCTATTGAGGTCATTCCATTTATTTTCCGTATTTAAGGAAGCTAGCCCACATGTCGGAAATTTATTTAAAAATTTCTGTGTTAGAAATTCTGTCGCATCATGCATTGATGGATTGTGGCCTACTACCATGACCGAATTAACTTCTTCAGGAACTGCGTATATATTTTTTAAAACATCATCAAGTGAGGCGTGGTAGATGCTCTCATCAAATTTAACATCTGGAGCTTTGTTACCAAAAAAGTGCTCAATGGTCTCGATGGTTCTTTTAGATGGGCTTGCTAAGATTATGTCGATTTTTGCCCGCTTTGATTTAAAAAAATTACCCATCAAATCAGCATCTTGAATACCCCTAGTGGATAAAGGCCTNTCAAANTCTTTTAGTGTGTAATCATCCCAACTGGACTTAGCGTGCCTTAAAAAGTATAAATTTTTCATTTTCTAGGANGTTCTTGCCAGTTCTTTTTTTAACCTTCCTCTAAAAGAAAAATCATCAACTGTAATTGTGTGCCTGGCTGTTTTAACTTGTTCAACATCAGGATTATTCATTTCTTTCTCGATCATATCTTCAATGTTGCCATCAGGCTTCCACAAGCCTGCAAGATGTTTTGCTGCGAGCTTTGATTGAAGTTCAGCTCCAGGCCAAATACAACCTAAAGGCTGAAATAGACCAATGAAATACAGGTTATTGATATCCGAAGGTATCATTTTATGTAAAAGTCTTACTGGCCCTTTTTCAAAGTTAATGAAATTTTCATCAAAAAATTTGTGCTTAATTTTGAACCCAGTGCACGCAATTATTGTGTCAAATTCTTCAGATGATCCNTCCTTAAATATCACCTCTTTGCCGTTTAGTCTGTCTATGTCAGGTTTTGGAATAACTTTTCCATGTCTAACAGCATTATAGAGGTCAGAATTTACGGTTGGATGTGTTGCCAAAATATGATTATTAACTTTTGGCAAACCAATGTCTTCATTCTTTCCTTGAAGCATCTCAAGCATAAACCTCATAAAGGGAAGTCTAATGAATTTTGGCAACCATCTTGATCTCAGTGCAAAAATATCACTTGTTAGACCAAACATAAATTTCGGGATCAGATAGTATCCCCTTCTCCAACTAATAACAGTTTTCTGTGAAATCCTAGAAGTTTCTACAGCTACATCACAAGCTGAGTTTCCGCCACCAATTACAAGNACTTTTTTATCAGCAAATGGCTCTGCTTTCTTGAAATCATGTGAATGAATAAATTCTCCAGCAAATTCACCTGGATACTCAGGAAAGCGTGGCTCATGATGATGACCATTACATACAACCAATGCATCAAAATGTTGAACATTTATTTGATCAGTATTCATATGCTTCCATTCTATTACCCATCTATCGTCATCAGTTTTTTTGCAGTTAAGTACCTCTGTATTGAAATGAATATGCTTTTTCAAACCAAANTTTTCAGCGTAATCATTAAAGTATTTCAATAATTCTTTNTGAGATGGATAGTCAGAAGCCGATTCAGGTAGAGGGAAATCTTCATAAAAGGATGTATATTTTGAGCTNATAATGTGTGTAGTTTCAAATACACTTGAATGTCCTGATGGATCATTAAAACGCCAATTTCCACCTACTCCAGAGCATCTTTCAAAACCGANTACCTCAAATCCTTGATCTATAAAATTTTTCAAGGCTGTAATGCCAGATGGACCAGCTCCAATTACTGCTACTTTTTTCATATTTGATTGAATAAATTTTGCTTAGACAACATATTATATAAATTACATTATGTCTCAAGTTGTCGAAATCAACACTCATTTTTGGTTAAATCCACCATGGGATGGTGGTAAGGAAAAATATCGTTTGGGGTTAAAGCCTATTTCTAGAGAAGATTGGTTTGAAAAGCCAATCTTCAGTGAGTTAAAAAATTATAAAAGAACACTATTTAACTCTAGTTATCATGCTGTTGTGCGTGCTACTGATGATTCATTGAAAGCTCAAGAACTNTTAACAAAGGAAATACCTGTAAATGAAAGTTTTCCTGATCTTATTGCAAGTATGTCNTTAGAGGTCCCTGATGACTTATGTATTATTGAATCAGGGGGTTCTCAAAGACTTTTAGCAGCATCTGTTTGTTCACCAAGCTATTGGAATCTACAACACAAAATTGGAGAACCTCTAAGAGCAATTCATAAACCAGTAAAAACACTAAATGAAAAAATCGGCAATCCTATTGAAAGATTCATAAGAAATGCACCGCTTGGGGTGCCATTTAAAAGAGAGAATTGGTTTATTCATGGTGATGACGATAGATTTCATCTAGAATCTGAAAACTATCCAAGTGGCCCAGTGGATGATTGGTTTGTACGATCTGAAAGAGAAACAATCTGTNGATACCATGAAGATTATTCTTTGTTTGCTATAAATGTCAGATTTCAGCCCCTATCTGCCATTGAAAGCTTTGATCAAGCCAGAAAAGGCTTGATTGAGAGCCTAAATACATTTGATCATGAGGAAAAAAAATATTTTGGCGGAGCAAGAAAATACGAAGAACTGCTAAAATACCTTAATTCTTTAAGCTAGAAAAATATTCTTCTGCTTTTTCAACTACTTTAGGTGCAAGCCAAATAGAAGCTATAAGTGTTGGGATCGCCATCATCGCAAAAGCACTATCAATAACATTTAGTGCTAAATCAAGCGAAGTNATAGAAAAAATAAANACAAATGCTATGAAAATGAACTGATAAGCTTTCACACTTTTTTCGCCAAAAATAAACTTCACACAAGAAGATCCATAATACGAATAAGTAAAAATAGTGCTAAGCCCAAAGCTGATTACACACATAAAAAGAATTACTGGGCCAATTGGCCCGAGCGTACTTAAAAATGCTTCAGAAGTTAACGTTACTCCTGAGCTNTCAGACGACAACCATACACCACTAGTTAAGATTATGACTGCAGTTAACGTGCACATTATTAAAGTATCAAATATAGGTCCTGTCATTGCTATTAAGCCNTGTTTTACNGGGTTTGATGTTCTTGCTGTACCATGTATAAGCGCTTCAGTTCCGATACCTGCTTCATTACTAAAAGCACCTCTTTTAATACCTGTTAAGATTACGCCTANTAAACCTCCACTAACTGCAGAATTTAANGAAAAAGCCTCTGTAAATATTAAAGAAATNGACGGTAGAAATTTGTCGTAATTAATTAGAACTGCATAGAGCACAGCGAAAAAATATATTCCTCCCATGAATGGAACGAGCCATGCTGAAACATTTGCTATTCTCTTAAGTCCNCCTAATACAACNAGTGAAGTGATTACTACCAATGTAAAACCAGCAAAGTATTTAAAATTTTCAACATNTGGAAAATAAAGATCATTTGTAAGCTGAACCACNTGATTAGCTTGGAAAGCNGGAAGACCTGCNATTATTCCAAAAAAAGCNAAGAAATATGCCAAAGGTAACATATATTTTGGCAAGCCATTCTTNATGATATACATGGTTCCTGCATTAGTAGTACCATTTTTGTCGACTTCCCTGTACAGAACCGAAAGTGTTGACGTGAAGAATTTAGTAGCTATTCCAAATATTGCAGTTACCCACATCCAAAAAATTGCTCCAGGACCNCCTATNTGAATTGCAACAGCAACACCAGCTATATTNCCTAAACCAATTGTTCCAGAAAGGCTCGCNGTCAAAGCCCTGAAATGACTTACTTCTCCAATCTCGTTTTTACTAGGATGNTTNCCTGCTAAAACTTCGAAAGCATAACCTAGGTATCTAAATGGTTTAAGTCTTGTTTTTACTGAAAAGTAAACACCTGCACCCAGCAATAATAATGCAGTAGGTCCGCTCCAAGCTAAATTTACGAAATCTGCAAAAAAGTCGTCTAAAAACTGCATATATTATCTTTGATCAATTAAAAGATAAAAATAGGACTGTTAGGCAGTCCTATTTAAATTAAACTCCGTCAGGATCAGGATAAAACTGATATGAATCACTGGCATTTGGGCCTTCACATGTAGCTGATGCATCGAACATTGCTTGCACCTCTGAACCCAATTCTACGAATCTTGCATATGATGTTTCTGCTTCTGCATGAGTTTCATAATAATTCATCCAGAAAAAGTCATAACTTTTATATGGTTCAGGATTATCACCGTTATGCCTATAAACTCCATAAATGAAAGGAGCTGTTTCATCATTAGTGGTTTCATCTAAATAAGCATTAAAAGCAACGACTGCTTCCTGCAAAAGATTTAGTCCGTCATCATTATTAAATTTGCAGTAATGAGCATATGTTACCCACTCTACAGGAGCATTCCATTTAGCATTATTGCCGTAAGGTACATAAAAATCATAACCTCTTCTATTCTCAGTATCGCAAGTTAAAACATTTTGATATTTTTCTGACCAAGCTACAAATTCTGGTGANGGNCCACTAGACCATGCAGAATCTGCATTTTCTTTTGAATTCCAAAATAACTGCCAATAGACTTTATTATCACCACCAAGTGATGTATCACTTAAAGGTACATGACCAGCTGCGTATTCAAATCCTTCAGAAAAATCAAGATCGTTCCATTCATCGATCATCTGCCTTNCTGTATCCATATTAAAATCTGGTCCAGGCGTACATGTCATATACTCAGAGAACGGAGGACCCATTTCCTCAGCTTCCACAGTTTCAGAAGNTTGCTCAACTTCTGTAGTTTCATCTGATGTATCAGAGCAACCAAACATTAGTAAGGCCACCAAAAGTGCTAAAAATTTATAATCTTTCATGCTATCTCCAAAATTTATCAAAAAATCAAGTTACTATTTACTATTGCAGTGTTCAGGTCTTTTGACAAGCTGAAATTCCATATAATGCCCCTATATTATTCTTATAGACAACTTTTNAAAAAACATATTGGAGTTCAGAATGAAAGATTTTAAAAACAAGAAGGTTCTAGTTACTGGTGCATCCTCAGGCATTGGATTAGCAATGGCTAAAGATTTTGCAGAACGNGGCGCATCTTTAATACTTACTGCAAGATCGGAAGATAAGTTAAAAGACTTAGCAAATGAACTGAATAAAAATGGGACAGAAACGCATATTTTTCTAGAGGACATAAGTAAACCTGATTCGGCTAGAAAACTNTATGACCAAGTAAAAGAAGCAGGCTTAAAAGTAGATATTCTCGTCAATAATGCTGGTTATGGGAGATGGGGTACCTTTGATGAATGCCCTATGGAAGATTATGAGAATATGGTTCACCTCAATATTACTTCGCTTACAGAATTGTCATATTTATTTTTGGAGGACATGGAAAAGAAAGCTTCAGGAGGAATTATTAATATTGCTTCAGTTGCAGCTTTTTACTCAATCCCCTATTCAGCAGTTTATGCTGCTACAAAAGCCTATGTCCTGAGTTTGAGCGAGGCTTTGAATTTTGAATATGCAAGAAAAGGCATTCATATTATGGCAGTGTGTCCAGGTGCTACTGAGAGTAGATTTGTTGAGGTAGCAACAGTAAGTTCTGAAAGACTACAGAAGAGACTATCAGGCATGATGGATGCCAATAAAAAAGACGTTCAATCTGCAGAAGACTGCTCTAGAGAGGCCTTGGATGCTTTTCTAAATGGCAAAATTTACACAATCACCGGAAAAAATAATAGGAATTTATATTCCTTCTCAAGATTATTTAGTAGGAAAACTCTTCTAAATACGGTTGGAAGAAGGTTTAAGAAGATCTCAGGTTAAATTTTGATTGAAGAAGTTTCAGCACAATGTCCTTACTGTTGGGAGCAGATTTTTTTTGAAGTCGACCCTTCAGTAAGCGAGCAAGAATATGTTGAAGATTGCCATGTTTGTTGTCACCCTATCCTCTTGCGAATATCTGCCTATGAACAACACATCAATATTGAAACAGCAAAAGAGGACGATGGCTTCTGAGCTATAATTTGAAAATGGGTATTTTTATATTGGGAGGAGTCGTATTTATTGTTGCCTTTTGCTTATTTAAAATATCCGCTTATAGAAAGACAAGCGCGAACGAATCCTGGAAAAAACTAACATTGGTAGGGATTGTTGATTATCTTGTACTCGTCACAGGAACTTTGCTGACAGGAATACTTTTTATGACTCTTTACACTTCGAGTCATGGATAATCTTTTGGCTTGTTTTAAATTAGACTAGTTTTATTTCACCGACGCCCATTCTGCCTTTGTACTCTTCAACGGTAAACTCAACATTATCGTTTTCGTTTAATGTCTCAAGGTCACACTTTTGTAGTGCGCTAATGTGTACAAAAACATCTTTAGAACCATCTTCTGGCGCAATAAATCCAAAGCCTTTTGCGTTGTTGAAAAACTTAACGACTCCTTTTTGCATTGCGTACTCCTTAATAGTAAAGCTTCACAATACAGTAAATCCTGAATAAGTCCATTAAACCAAGCAATTCAGTGACTTAAATTGATATATTGTCCAAAATTTTAAGAAAAAAATGCTAATTAATATTATTTTTGAATTAACATTGTTTTTATGAGAAGAATTGTCACAGGACATAATAAAGATGGTAAGTCTGTAATAATTTCAGATGGACCACCACCACAAAAAATTGGTGAAGAGGTAGGAGGTTTATTTGAACTGTGGAATACCGATGGGGCAAAAGTTGACTCAGCTGATACCATAGATAGGGCTGATACAGAGATTCTTTTGAGTCCACCAAAGAACGGAACAAAGTTCCGTTATTTTCAAATTAACCCTCTTCCAGAAGGAGTGCCAAAAGAGGTAATGGATGAAATTGCCCATGATAATTTTTCACAAGTTGGAGCAGCTGATGCCAGAGTAGATACCTCGAGACATCCTGCAATGCATAAAACTGAAACAATTGATTACATAATACTTTTAAAGGGTGAAGTAACTCTGCTTTTAGATGAAGAAGAGGTAGATNTGAAACCCTTTGATGTTGTTGTGCAAAGAGGAACTAATCATGCTTGGGTTTGTAAAGGTACNGAGCCAGCCCTTTTTATAGCTGTGTTGATTGATTCAGAAATTACCTAAAACTTGATTCAATCATATCACTTACTTTTTCACCAAGGCTTGGGCCAGATGTCCATTTCCCACCAAAAATATTAATTAAGGATTCGTTTAATTCTATTGCAGAATCTCTANTAATTTTGCTTACATNCATTGTATTAGANTNAAATACTAGAGGCCTTACNCCTGCATAATCACTAATAATATTTTTTTGAGTCAATGTCTTCTCTAAATAAGTATTTGCTATATCAACTAAATAATCTCTTTCAGTTTGAGTGCAAACTATTGGGTCTTTGATGTTATGCGAATACTCTGTTGTGCCAAGCAAACAACCGTTATCAAGAGGAAGCATGAAAACAATTCTTTTGTCTTTAGTGCTTTGTAAGACTAATGGACTCTGTATTTTCAAATCTAGTATTAAATGACTACCTCTTACTAAGCTCATATTGAAATTTGATTGAATATTATTGGTTTTTANTANTTCTTTAGCCCAGGGACCAGCTGCATTTACTATGAAATCATAATTTAAAGTCTCTGAACCTCTTGTAGTTAGCGAACCATTTTCACAAAATGAAACTACTTCGTTATTTTCTTTNAGATGCACCCCCTTATTTAATGCTTCATTCTTAAGCCACTCAGCAATTTTATAATCATCCATTTGCACATCAACATAGCTCACAGAACCAATCAAACCTTCTTGCTTNAACAAAGGATTTGCNTCAAGGGTTTCTTTTTTGGAATGCATNTTACTTTTACCTAATGAAAAATTTGCTGCTAATAATTCGTAGAGCTTTACTCCAGTAAATAAAAGAAATTTATTACGGGAGTGNCCTTTATAAATNGGCATATAGAACCTTTGTATTTTCGTCAAATNTGGTAATTTTTTTACCCAANTTGACCTTTCTTTTAGAGATTCTTTTACTAGTTTGAAATGGCCATTTTCAAGATACCTGAGACCGCCATGCAGAAGCTTTGACGATTTTGCNCTGGTTTCAGAAAAGGCAGTTTTNTTCTCNTATATATCAATTTTGTGGCCTCNTTCTGCAAGAGAAATTGCACAACTTATNCCGTTTATACCGCAGCCTATTACAGCTATTTTTAAAGGTTTTTTCTCTGTAGGCATGTGTATCAAAATAAGTTTACACTATTAGGCGATTCTATATTTATCAAAATGTTAAGCATAATACTAAATCTAATTGTTGGGGTACTGCTGTTATACATGGCTAAAGGCAATGCAACTTTAAAAAAAATTTCAATATTNAATAACTTTTCTTTTAGAGTCTGTCTTATGTTGTTAGGCGGACTTTTGATAGGATTTTCTCTGGGTGATTTTCTTTTAGTTATACGTTGAAACTATTAAAGTGCAGATCTTAAATTTAAATCAATTTGTCTATTTATTGCAGGTAAATCTATGGTTGAGAGCTCTTTAAAACCTTTGTAGAGCGCTTCGGGCATACTTTGACTGTCATCTATCAGATTGCCTTCTGTGAATATTGAGTATCCATCTCCGCCTTTTGCAAGATATTTCGATGTTGCAATTGTATAAGTCTTAGAATCAATTAATGCCAGATCACCAACATAGACNTCTATTAACCTTTGCATTGCTGGTTTGCTGCTATCAAATTCTATTTTTAAACCAGATATTTGTCCTATACCATAAGGAAGAGTCAAGCTGTACTCAATAAGTTTTCTAATTTCAGCACCTGTGAGCTCTACAATAGACAAGGTATCAGGGAATGGGTAGACATTGATTAATTGTTCTAAAGTTACCCTTCCCGCGTTCAGGTCAGCACGAATTGCCCCAGAATTTAAGAATGCAATATCACTGTTTGCAGCTTTTCTCATGATATCTGTTAGTAAATTCCCAATAGTCGATTCATTGTTATAAAGACGCATAGAGGGTTCTCTCATAGAAGCAATTACTTCTGAAAGCTCAGGATATTGTTTTCTATATTTTGCAATTAATTTTGAAGTTTCCTCTTTAGCTTTATATTTTTTTGAGTCGACAGGAATTAAGTAACCATCAATAAATGTGACGTCATTAGTATTGGTATTAATCATAAATTTTGTATATCCAAGATGCATGCCTTGTCCGAATGTAAGTCCAATTATTGTGCCAGTTTCCGGATGCACAACTGGTTGCATAAGTCCATTGTCCGAATGTCCTCCATAGATTGCATGTACACCTCGCAACTTGCCGGCCATTGCATAATCCTCATCGAATCCTCTTTGCACTGTGGGATCAGATTCTTTGTTAGTTTG
>NYSP01000001.1 GCA_002683115.1 Gammaproteobacteria bacterium | reverse complement strand
TGATGATGCTGATAGCCTTTATTGGTCTGAAGATAATGCATCGATCTATTTTGCTTTTGATCAAAGAGGTGAAAGAAAACTTAGACAAATCGATTTAATTGGAAATTTAACTGATATTGCAGGCAATGTTGGAGGCACCACAATTGGAAGGCCCTACATATCAGGAGAGTTTCATACAAGTAATGGGACTATTGCATTCACATATGGAAAGACTGACAGACCTGCTGACATAGCTATTGTTGAGAATAGAAAAACTAGAGTTCTAACACAGTTGAATGAAGATATTCTTGGCCATCGTAACTTAGGCAAAGTTAATGAAATCACTTATAAATCTTCTTTTGACAATCAAGAAATCCAGGGCTGGTATATTACGCCCCCTGATTTTGATCCAAGTAAGAAATACCCTTTAATCTTAGAAATTCATGGAGGACCTCATCTTGCTTATGGTCCTCACTTCTCAGCTGAACTGCAGATAATGGCTTCTGCTGGATACATTGTTTTTTACGATAACTATAGAGGCAGCTCTTCTTACGGAGAAGACTTTGCTCTTTTACTTCAATATAAGTACTCAAGCCCGGAGGATTTTGCTGACCATATGTCAGGCATTGATGCACTTATTAATAAAGGCATGGTTGATGAAAGAAATCTATTTATTGCTGGAGGAAGTGCTGGGGGAATAGCAACAGCATATGCAGTAGGTCTTACTGATAGATTTAATGCTGCTGTGTCTTCAAAGCCAGTAATTAACTGGTTAAGTAAACCATTGACTGCTGATTCGATGGTGGGACAAATTTATCATCAGTTTCCAGGACCTCCATGGGAACACCTTGAGCATTATTGGGAACGATCTCCATTATCATTGGTTGGTAACGTAACTACTCCAACTATGCTTATAACTGGTGAACAAGATAGAAGAACCCCAATATCTGAAACAGAACAATTTTATCAGGCATTAAGGCTTAGAGAAATTGATAGTGCAATGATACGAATTCCTAATACTTCTCATGGAATTGCAAGCAGGCCATCAAACTTAATCACAAAAGTTGATCATATACTTGCTTGGTTCGAAAAATATAAAACGAAGTGAGATAAATTAAAAAGTGGTGGGCCCGGGAGGACTCGAACCTCCGACCAATGGATTATGAGTCCACTGCTCTAACCAACTGAGCTACAGGCCCGCCAGAAAATGTAGTCTATAACTTTTTTGAATTTTTAAAAAGGATTTATTCGTGCAAGAAACTCTTCAAGACATCAGATCTAGTTGGATGTCTTAGCTTTCTGAGTGCCTTAGCTTCGATCTGTCTGATTCTCTCTCTTGTTACATCAAACTGTTTGCCTACTTCTTCNAGTGTATGGTCATTATTCATACCAATACCAAATCTCATTCGTAAAACTTTTGCTTCTCTAGCAGTTAATGAAGCAAGTATTTCATCTGTCGCATCTTTAAGACCTCGAATTGATGCNTCATCAATAGGCGAATTNATTGAAGAGTCTTCGAGGAAATCACCCAAGTTAGAATCCTCATCGTCACCAATTGGAGTCTCCATTGAGATAGGCTCTTTCGCAATTTTCATAACCTTGCGCATTTTATCTTCTGGAATATCAAGCCTTTTTGACATTTCTTCTGGAGTTGGTTCTCTTCCTATTTCTTGCATCATTTGACGTGATAGGCGATTCAATTTATTTATTGTTTCAATCATATGGACTGGGATCCTGATTGTTCTAGCTTGATCAGCAATAGATCTGGTAATAGCTTGTCTTATCCACCACGTAGCATANGTTGAGAATTTATAGCCTCTCCTATATTCAAACTTATCAACTGCTTTCATAAGTCCAATATTTCCCTCTTGAATCAAATCTAAAAATTGTAAACCTCTATTCGTATATTTTTTAGCGATAGAAATTACCAATCTTAAGTTTGCCTCAATCATTTCTTTTTTAGCTCTTAAAAGGCCTCTATAAGCTTTATTAATTCTTTTATTTAAAGAAATAATCTGTGTTACTGGCATCAAATTGTTTTCATCTATTTTTATTAGGTCTTTTTGAATTCTAATGAATGTTGGTTTGACCTCATCAATTGCTTTTTTCTTGAACCTTTTGTCTTTTGATAATTTTGTCAGTAGTCGAATATTTATAAGGTTTTCATCGATCAATACTCTAGCTTCTTTATTTGGTACTCCAATTGACTTAACAAGAAGTTTTTTTAGCTCTCTCTCGAAACCNCCAACTAAGGATTTTTTCTCTGCTGGTATTTGAACCAATGTATCAAAAACTTTGGAATTAAACTTAATATTTTGAAATTCTGCTTTTAACTTATCTAGNGCTTTCTGACCTTTTTCATCTAGCTTGTCATTACTTAATGATTTGAGATATTTGTTATATTCTCTTTTTATAATTTTAATTTTTGCTTCGCACTCTTCAAAAGAAATAACATTAGCTTCTTCTTCATCTTCGCTTTCTTCAACTTGTTTATCTTCTGTNTTTTCNAACTCTTGCTCTACAATTTCTTCTTCTGGTTCATCAAGCATAAAGCCAGATATTAAATCTTGTGTTTTTTTCTCGCCAATTTTNATTCTGTTAAAGAAATCAAGAACATATTCAATGCANAGGGGGTACTCAGCACATAAAGACAAAACTTCTTTCATTGCTGCTTCAATTCTCTTTGCAATGCCAATTTCACCTGTTTTCGTTAACAGATCAACACTTCCCATTTCCCTCATATACATNCGAACAGGATCAGTTGTTCTGCCTGATTCAATTTCTGTTTGAGATAGAGCTGCTACAGCATCTTCTGCGGCTAATTCNTCGGTATCTTCATCTTCGCCCAACATTAATTCATCTTCGTCAGGTGTGTCCTCAAAGACTTTTATACCCATATCCCTGAGAACTTGAGTAATTTCCTCAAAGTTATCAGCATCAGTNGATCCATCAGGTAAAGTGTCAGTAATATCTGCATGTGTAAGATAGCCCTGATCTCTACCNAGCTGAATTAGTTGGGCAATATCATTAGCAGGGCTNACTTGGGGTNTTGAGCTAGGTTTATCTGACATGATTTCTATATGTTTGTGAAAATCCAAAATTCAACTATTTGTTGAGATTTCGGATTAGTTCCTCTTCCTGAGTTGAGATATTATCTCTTAAATTAAGCAATTTTTGCAGATTTTCTTTTCTTTCAGCTGTTAATTCGTCAGTTTTTACAAGATTTTTGAGAAATTCTATAAATGTCTCATCATTTTGGAGGCGAATAGCATCTGAAGCTCTATTGAATTCATTTATCGCCTCTTCAGCTGTTAATTCAAAATTTATCATCATTGCTTTTGCATAGAATGNCATTTCTTTATGATTTTTTTGATTATTTAACATGCTATCAATTACTTCTCTGAGTTCTTTTAACTCTTCAACTGAAGATCTTTGAAGGAAAGAATTAAATTCTTTTGCAGATTCGATTACGGAAGTCATAAATGTTTCCATGAGATAGACAATCAATAATGACTCTTTTTCAAAAGTATTATTTNTTTTCTCAATTACAGGCTTTTTGATAGGNTTTTTTTGTGAGTCATCAGCTTTNATGAGTAGGTCTTTGCTAATTTCAAGTTCCTTTGAAAACTTGAGGAGAAGTGTCTCCCTCAGAGTTTCAGATTTTACTGTGGGTAGAAGCTTTTTAAGCTCAAAAATNATTTGTCTTATATCTTCAGGTGANTCCAANTTTCTCCCTCTTTTAAGAAATTGAAAAACAAATGTTTCGATCACCATTGCTCTATCAATTTTCTTTAAAAATTCGTTTGCACCCTTTTCTTTCACAAAAGAATCTGGATCATAGCCTTCAGGAAGGAAAAGAAATCTTACAGTCTTGTCATCAAAAACATTTTTTAAAGATATTTGCAGTGCTCTCCATGCCGCAGCTAATCCCGCTTCATCTGAGTCAAAACAAAATATAACTTTTCTTTTTGTTTTGAATAATAAATTTAAATGATTTTGAGAAAATGCTGTGCCTAAGGATGCCACCGCATTAGTTATTCCATATTCATGCAACATAACTACATCCATGTAACCTTCAGTTACAACAAAATAATCATTTTTATGATCCTTTTTTGCTTCACTATACCCATATAGCTCTCTAGCTTTATTAAAAAATTTGCTGTCTTTTGAATTGAGGTACTTTGGCATAGCATCATCAATGACTCTTCCACCAAAACCTATATTTTTGCCTGCAGAATTAAGTATTGGGAATATTANGCGTTTCCTGAAAAAAGGATATATTCCTTTTTCATTTTTAAGAAAACAACCGCTATCTAAAATGTCTTTTTCATCAAATCTTTTTTGCAATTTGGCAAGAAGATCATTTTGATTGAAATCAGCAAAACCAAGTTTGAAATGTTTNGCTGTCTTNCCGCTTATGCCTCTTCCTTTTAAGTAAGAAACAATGTGTTCTGATGATTTATTTGAAAGTTCTTCATAATAATGTTCAGAAACAATCTGATTAATTTCAATTGACTTGCTATGATCATTTCGGAAACCTGANGATGTTTTAGGCACAGTAACATTATTTAGTTCTGCTAACTTCTCTACTGCTTCGACAAAATTTAACCCCTCGTAATCTTTAATGAATGTGATTACATTGCCGCCTTTACCGCAACCAAAGCAGTGATAAATTGATTTTTGAGGACTAACAACAAACGAAGGTGTTTTCTCATCGTGGAAGGGACAACAACATGTAAAATTATTNCCNTTTTTTGTTAGATTTAGATAGTGGCTCAAGACAGCAACTACGTCAGAGTCTTCGACAAGTCTATCGATAAAATCCCTTGGTATTGATTCAGCCATAATTTTTATTAAACCAATCTTGAAAAATTATTTCAGCAGATANAGAATCTTTCATTTCAGAAGGTTTCTTATGATCAACTGCTTGTGATGTATAGTCTTCATCTACAACTAATAATTTTTCTTGGAATATCTCCTCAAAATCTATTTTAAATTGTGATAAGTTTTTTGAAAAACTAGCACTAGGGTTTGGNGGGCTCCCAATTAAGTAGAGGTCTGGTTGCCATTCACCAATGATTTTTTTGATATTATCCAAAAGTTTCTCATCGTTTTTTATAATCTTTAAAGGTTTTGTTTGGCCAGTAAAAGTTTCAGCAATACATAAGCCAATTTTTTGTGTTCCAAAATCTATGCTTAAAACTACTTTTGCTTCTTTCTTCAATAGTTATAACTCAACTCTTTCTTAAATTGTCCCAAAATATTTTTGCGGGATCTAGATCCGAATTTTTATGGATTTCTTGAAGACATGTTGGTGAAGTGAGGTTAATTTCTGAAAGCTTTCCACCCAAAAGATCTGCACCAGCAAAATAAATATTATTTTCCTTGAGATAAGGAATTATTGCTTCACCTAACTTAATGTCATCTTCAGTCACAGATTCAATCTTAGACTTAGCTCCGGCCGCAAGATTCCCTCTGAAATCTTTATCTGACGGCATTCTCACTACTTTTTTTGGAAGAAGCTCATAGTTTATAAATGAAAGCCTATTATCACCNAGCTTTGCTTCTTCTATATACTCTTGTACAACAAAATGCTTTTTCCCTCTCTGGCTTATTGTTTCCCAAATGACATTTAAATTTTTATCGCCCTTAGAAATAAAAAATATTGATTTCCCCCCCATACCATCAAGAGGCTTTATTACAATTTTTTCAATCTTTTCTTGGTTAAGAACGTCCTCAATTTCTTCTAGTGAGTTGGTAACCTTTGTATANGGAATAAGTTCTGGGAAATTAAGTATTATAAGTTTTTCGTTATTCTCTCTTAATGCTTTAGCCGGATTGATACAGTCAACACCAGATATTTCAAGCAACTGTGTTAAATATAAATATTCTTTGTTAAAAGGTGGGTTTAATCTATTTATTACGAATGAAAANTCTTTTACTTCTAAAGATATTTTTGCACTTANTGTGAAAGTGAGGTCATTTGCATTGTTAAACAGAATTTTTTTACAGTTAGCATATAGAGAATTATTTTTATGCGTTACATCAAGTGCATCAAAAGCATAAATCTCATTTCCCCGATTNTGTGCTTCTCTCATAAGGTAAACAGATGTATCTTTTTCNAGATTCATCGAATGTAAATCATTAATAATAAAACCAATTTTCATATTTAAATGTTTATCCTTGAGAGGGCGGCAACTGGTGCAGTTTCAGCTCTTAATATATTTTCACCTAAGTTAAGATAATTTACCTTATTTTTCCCAATAATATCTCTCTCATTTTGATCAAAACCAAATTCTCCACCAGAAATTATTAATTCAGCATCCAAACCTGGCTGCAGAGATTCATGAGCTTCTTGATCCAACACTACAATTTTTTGAAATTTTGAAAAATCAAAATGAAAAATAGATTCATAAATGTCAATCTGTGGTAAATGAAAATTCTCTGACTGCAAAAAGGCAGATTTAATAATTTCTCTATACCTTTCGATTTTTTTTAGCTCCGAACCAAATGAATATTTTTCTTTGTTTTTCTCTGATATGTAACAAAAAATTTTATTTACCCCTATTTCAACTGATTTCTGTAGCAAATATTCAAATGGATTTTTCTTCAGCACTGGAACAAGGATTGAACTTACAAAGACTTTATTCCTTTTTTCAATATCAAAAACTTTTAGAGATTTAATTCCATCAAACTTTGCAAGATATTTTGAACCTTCACCATTGAAAATATTTACTTGTTCATCCTCCCTAACTTTCAATACGTTTTTCAAGTAATGTAATTGACTATTGTCTAAAAAATGATCAATATTTTTATCTAGTTTTTTTTTGAGAAAAATTGAAGCTATTTTCATTTTGAAAAGCAATTATATCATTTAGATGTCTACCAAGTTTAATACCAACAAACGCAGCCTAAGNGGCGAAGTAAAAAGAGCAATTAAAAGGTATTATCGAAACCTTGATGGGGAGAATCCAATTGAGCTTTATAATTTAACCATTAGCCAAATCGAACCNCCACTTTTAGAAGTAGTGTTAAAGAAATGCAAAGGTAATCAATCTGAAGCAAGCAAGATCTTAGGNCTAAATAGAGGCACACTTAGGAAAAAAATGGCTAAATATGGGCTGCTTTAATGATTAAGATAAAAACTGCCCTGATAAGTGTTTTTGATAAAACTGGCATCCTTGACCTCGCAGAAAAACTAGCCTCTAACAATGTAGAAATAATCTCCTCAGGTGGCACAGCAAAATATCTTAAAGAAAACGGATTTGATGTCACAGAAGTATCAGATTATACAGCTTCCCCAGAAGTCTTTGATGGAAGAGTAAAGACTCTTCACCCAAANATACATGCAGGAATTTTGGCTAGGGGCCAGAAGGATAGTGTTGAACTCAAAATGCTAGGGGCAAAAAAAATTGATTTAGTNGTTGTGAATCTTTATCCATTCTCTGAAGAAGTTGCGAAAAATAGTAGCGATCAAGAAATAATTGAAAAAATCGATATTGGAGGTCCTGCGATGTTNAGAGCAGCAGCAAAAAATTTTCAACATACGGTTGTTTTATGTAGCCCTGAACAATATGACGGTTTAAAAGTTGATTCTGTTAGCTTAGAGCAATCAAAAGAATATGCAGGTTATGTGTTTAGTCAAACACATGAGTACGATNTAACAATTGCAGAATGGCTCTCTGNNCATAATNAACAATTAATAACCAAAGAACTCAGATATGGTGAAAACCCACATCAAGAAGCAAAACTTTTAACTGATGATGAANCGCCAATTGATTTTCTAAACCCATTACAAGGCAAGGAAATATCTTATAACAATGTTGCTGATTCAATTGCATCTTGGGCGTGTGTTTCTGAGTTTGAAGANCCTTCAATTTGTATAGTTAAACATACAAATCCATGTGGTGTAGCCTCTGACGAAAAAATACTCGAAGCCTATAGGAAAGCATTTAAAACTGATCCTACTTCTGCTTTTGGGGGGGTAATTGCTTCAAATATAGAACTAGATGAAAGCACTGTTGAAGAAATGCTTAACAACCAATTTATTGAGGTATTAATAGCTCCCAACTATTCGACCAAAGCTTTGGAAATGCTAAAAAGCAAACCCAACATAAGAGTCTTGCGTTCAAGAAATGTTCCAATTGATGTTCATGAGAGCAAGCATCTGTATGGGGTTGGTCTTATGCAATCTACAGATATTTATGATTTAAACGAAATAAAGTTAGANGTAGTTACAAATAATATGCCTAAAGATAGTGAAAAAGAAGATTTGATCTTTGCTATGAAAGTTGCAAAACATGTNAAGTCAAACGCCATTGTNTTNGCTAAAAATAAAATGACACTAGGAATAGGAGCAGGCCAAATGAGCAGAGTAGTAAGCACAAAGATTGCTTTTATGAAAGCAGAAGAAGAAGGTCTCAATGTAGAAGATTGCGTATTAGCTTCTGATGCATTTTTCCCTTTCAGAGACAATATTGATCTAGCTGCTGAGAAGGGAGCAAAACATATCATTCAGCCAGGCGGTTCTGTTAAAGATAATGAGGTTATAAGTGCTGCAAACGAACATAAATTAACAATGGCATTAACGGGCGTAAGGCATTTTAAACACTGATGAATATTTTAGTAGTTGGTCAAGGAGGCAGAGAGCATGCAATTGCATGGAAATTAAGTCAATCTGAATTAACCAAGAAAGTTTTTATTGCACCTGGCAATGGCGGNACTGAAACTGAATACAAATGTGAAAATCTGAATATAGGATCGAATGATTTTGAAAATATCAAAAAAGTTATTACTGAAAAAAATATTGATCTCGTTGTAATTGGTCCCGAAGATCCTCTCGTTGGCGGCCTTACTAATTATCTAAACAAAGAGAATGTAAAAGTGTTTGGTCCAACTTCTGAAGGAGCAATGTTAGAGGGCTCAAAGATTTTCTCAAAAAAATTTCTTTTCGAAAATTCNATACCTACTGGGGAGGCAGAATTTTTTTCCTCCAGCAGCATAGCAAAAGAATATNTACAGAGTGCAAGTTTTCCTATCGTTCTTAAAGCTGATGGACTAGCAGCAGGAAAAGGTGTTTTAGTTGCGACAAATCAAAAAGAAGCTGTGGAGTGGGTTGATGAAGTTATGAATAATTCAATCTTTGGTGATGCTGGAAATAATATTTTAATTGAGGAATGCTTATTTGGAACTGAGCTTAGTTTTATGGGAATTCTTACTCCAGATAATTTTTATCCATTTGAGACAAGTGTTGATTACAAGCCACTAAAGTTAGGAAACAAAGGACCAAATACAGGTGGTATGGGTTGTATATCACCCTCNCCTTTCATGAATAATNCTTTAAAAAATAAAATCTCAGAAAAAGTTGTGCAGCCCACAATTGATGGGTTAAGAAAAATGGGTATAAATTATTATGGCTTTATGTATTTTGGCTTGATGGTAAAAAATAATGAACCAAAAGTTTTAGAATTTAATTGTCGTCTAGGTGATCCAGAAACTCAGTGCTTAATGATGCAGATGGAATCAGATTTATTGAAGAATATTCTNCAAGCTTTAAACAATGACCCAGTAGAACTCGAATGGAAAAAAGGAGCTGCAATGGGTGTTGTTATTGCTTCAGATGGTTATCCAGGAAAATATGAAATTGATAAACCAATCAGACTGCCTAGTTTTGATAGCCTCAAAGTTTTTCATGCTGGAACAAAATTAGTCGATGGCAAATTACAAACTTCGGGAGGGCGAGTATTTTCAGTTAATTATCAAGCTGAAAGCCTAGAAAAATGCTCAAACTACATTTATAAAATCATTGATGAAATCAATTTTGATGGCACTATATATAGAAGTGATATAGGAAAAATTTATGAATCTTAGAGATAAAATTGCAACTGAATTAAATCATTTTTTAAAAACAATCACATACTCCAACAAAGGTAAATTGGACGAAACACTTACAGATGAAGAAAGACAAAAATCTATATCTTTAATGCGAGTAAATGCTTCTGGTGAGGTGTCTGCTCAGGCGCTGTATAGGGGNCANGCTTTTTTTTCAAATACTCCTGAAGTAAAAAAACATTTAATAAAAGCAGGTGATGAAGAGTTTGCNCACCTTGAGTGGTGTAGCAAAAGATTAGANGANCTGGGCGGAAAAAAATCTCTTATGGATCCTTTATATTATGCTGGCTCTTTTACGTTAGGTTCAGTAGCTGCTTTAATTGGTGATGCTACAAGTCTTGGGTTTGTTGAGGAAACTGAAAAACAAGTTGTTGAACATCTCAAAAGACATTTGAAAGAAATGTCGCCTAAAGATACAAAAAGTAGAGAAATTCTACAAAAGATGCTTGAAGAGGAAGAAATCCATGGTCAAGAAGCTAAAGATCACGGAAGCCAAGAGCTGCCTCCTCCAGTCAAGGGCATGATGACAGCTACGTCAAAGATAATGACTACGCTAAGCAGGTATTTCTAAAGAAACCTTACAGCTGATCCTCGAAAAACTTTATTNTCCTTGAACCAATCTTTATTCATTTCAATAGCAGCTATTACATTCCTGTCGCTAGAACACACAGATTCTAGATTCCCNGCTTGAAGATTTTTAATTTCAGTAATTTTTTTATCATTTGTAATAAAGGCTACTGATAAATCAATTAAAGTATCTTTCATCCACATGCATTTCTTTGAGGCATTTGGCCAGAGAAAGATCATACCGCTATCAGCCNCAAGTTCTTTTATACCCATTAAGCCTTTTTTTCTNAGNGATTGTGTATCTGCTACTGAAAGATAAACCTTTTGATTAGCAATAATTGCTTCAATTTTTTTAANNTCTGCTTCAAGCGATNTTGTTGCGAAGAGCAGAAATAGTATCCGAGTAATCATCTGTATTAAAAATTGCTGAGCCCAAGACAAACGTATCAGCNCCAGCTACGCAAACCTCATTAATATTATCAACATTTATGCCACCATCTACTTCTAAATGGACATTATTTTTTGACTGATCAATGAAGCTTCTCATCATTTTTATTTTCTCCAAGACTGGTTCAATAAATTTTTGACCACCAAATCCTGGATTTACAGACATAAGTAAAACAAGATCAATATCTTCTATATACTTTTTTGCAATTGAAATGTCTTCTTCTGGATTAACTGCTATGCCANCCTTACAGCCTGAATCTTTAATCAGTTTTAATGTTGCATCCAAATCATCAGTTGCTTCAGGATGGAATGAAATTAGGTCAGCTCCTGAATCAATGAACATTTTTATCAAAGGATCAACAGGTTTAACCATTAAATGGACATCAATAAATTCATCAATTCCATAGTTTCTAAGGGACTTGCATACCATAGGTCCTATTGTGAGGTTTGGAACATAATGATTGTCCATGACATCAAAATGAACCCAATCAGCACCAGCATCCAATACTGCTCTGACCTCTTCACCCAACCTAGAAAAATCTGCTGATAAAATGGAAGGCGCAATAATTTTACTCACGATTCTTTATTTAAATAATTCAGGACATCAATGCTTCCAACATCATACCANTTTATATTAAGTATTTCTGCTTCAAGCATATTACTGGCTGCATGAATTTTTAAACAATCTTCCCAGTAATGAAATTTTTCTTTTTGGCAGCTCATAATAATATCTCTATTAATTACGCTGAATCCTGTCCAAGTAAAATCTTTTTTCTCACCAAGCATTACTGTTCCATCCTTAACGGTGAAATCACCTGAGTTATTGTCATTTGGAACAACAAATACTTTCGTTGAAGATTTATTTTTAAATTTTGAATAGTCATAATCTGAGTAAATATCTGANTTAATAACAANAAAATCTTCTGAACCAAAATTTTTTGTTGCATTTAAGATCCCTCCTCCTGTGCCAAGAATTTCTTTCTCATAAACAATTGAAATATCTGCTGAATCAGAATATTTGCTTGTGACATGGTTTGCTATTTGCTCAGCTAGATAATGAGTATTAATTGTGATTTGTTTGATCTTTGCAAAAAGGAGTTTCTCTATGTGGTGATCAATCAGACACTTGCCCTGTACTTGTACAAGNGGTTTTGGTTTNTTCTCTGTAATATCTCCAAGCCTTTTCCCAAAACCTGCAGCTAGAATCATGGCTTTCATAAAATCTTTTTTATTATTATTGCTGAATTATTCTTATCAAGGTACTCCAGACTCAAGATAATTCTTTGTAAAAAATTTTTTATATCCTTCTGTCTATTTAAAGCAATACCTTTTTTAAAATATTCATTAAAAGTTCCNACGATTCTCATCGAACGATGAGCAAGAGCTTGCATAATATGGCGCTTTAATTCATCAATACTTATTTGAAAGCCGTTTGAATTTATATGTTTACTTAATAATTTTGAAATAGTTTCATCTTCGTAATTGAAATTATGTTCGAATAGTATTGAAGCCAAATCTATACCTATGGGAGCTATATTTAGATCCTGAAAATCAATAACATATATCTCCTCGTTGTGATAAATTAAGTTTCTTCTTTCAAAATCATTGTGAGTAGGAACAAATTGTTGACCCATGAGGTTTTGCACTAAATCTTCTCTTAGGTTNTTAATTAAATTTATATCTTCTTCGTCTAAATTTTGTTCATTGCAAAAAGTAATGAATTTTTTTGTTTGTGCNAAAAGATCATTTTCTGAGAATGATTTAAGAACATCTTGTTCTGAAAATTTAATTAGGCTTAATTGTATCAAGGCTTCATTTAGGACCTTCTCATGTGATTGTGATTTATTTATATCTAACGTTTGGTCACCAAGGTCCTCTAATAAAATAAAACGCAAAGATTCTGAAAAACCTAGTATTTCTGGTACATTTACTGAGTTTTTTTGAAGGATTTTTGTGGCATATAAATATTTTGCCGGCACTTCTTTTTCATCGAAATTATCACACAATACAAATGAATTTTTCTCTGATCTGACTCTAAAATATGCTCTTTGGCTTGCTTCTTTTCTTAATGGTTCGATATTGAAATTTTTTGTGCCTATTATGCTGCTTAGCCACTCAGATGCTTCAGCTATGTTCTTCAACTCTCTTTGACTATTTTTGGAACAGGATAGCCTTCTGCAGGCACNAAGAAATCTGGCATTAATTCATCAAAAGGAAAATCTGCATATTGTTTAAAGTNAGTTTCACCATTTTCAGCCAAAAGGCTATCATCAATTAAAAAGTTTCCAGTAAAACTTTTATGGTCTTTATTCATTATTATGTAAGCTGCATCTGCCATAATTTCTGGATTCCTCGACTTTTCATACATTTCCGTGCCACCTAGAACATTTGCTACTGCTGCTGTTTTAATTGCTGTTCTTGGCCAAAGTGCGTTTACCCCTATTTGACCTTGATATTCTGCGGCCATACCTAAGACACACATGCTCATATTATATTTAGCCATGGTGTATGCTAATGAGCCTTGAAACCAAACTGGATTCATATCAAGTGGTGGAGCTAGATTTATAATGTGTGGATTNGAAGAATTAAGCAGATGAGGAATACATATCTTGCTTGTAAGAAATGTACCTCTTCCATTAATGCTATGCATTAGATCATATCTTTTCATATCTGTTTGAAGAGTTGGTGTTAGGCTTATNGCTGATGCATTGTTAATACATATATCTATTCCACCAAATGCTTCAACTGTCTTTTTAACTGCTTCATTTACACTCTCTTCAAACCGAATGTCACATTGAACTGGCAATGCTCTGCCTCCAGCTTTTTCTATTTCTTCTGCAGCTGTAAAAATTGTTCCTTCAAGCTTTGGGTGTGGCTCAACTGTTTTAGCAGCAATTGCAACATTTGCACCATCTTTTGCNGCTTTTAAGGCAATAGCCAAGCCAATGCCNCTGCTGCCCCCTGTCATGAAAATTACTTTATCTTTAAGGCTCATAAAACTTTTTTTATTTGTATAAGTCCTATAATACAAGGATATGNCAAAAGTTAATAATCTGTTTTTGTTATTTCTCTTTCTTTGTTCATTTTTCGCAAAGCCTGAGTGTCATGAAGGCGACAGTAAAGCAAATTTTGAAATAAATCAGGGAGAATTATCAGTTACAGATTCAATTGATCTAAGTTTTGAGAGNGCAGTAAGNACAGATGATTTGCTCGAGCTTGAAAAAGTTAAGGTTACCTCATGTAAAAATAGTTCTGTTTGGGATTTANCTGCTGAACAAGCTGAGCTGAATGGTGAAAGTCTTACAATTAAAAATACAAAACTTCGTATTTTTGGCCTACCAATATTCTGGTTAGGCGAAGTAAGCATTAATGAAGAAGATAATTTTAATATTCCAAATCTTGGAGTTACTGATTCAAATTTAGATATAAGTTATAAATTTAAAACAAAAACTGAAAATTCGGTCTTCACTATAGAGCCTATCTACACAAATTCATCTTTTGGCCTTTCTATGGATTTTGGATTTGATGATGGTCTGAATAATTTCAACTTTAAAAGCCTTGCTCTGGATGACGAAAATAGTTCATGGGTGTATGACATTGATTCCATAATAAATCTAAATGAATCAGTATCTTTAACCCTNGATTATTCAGACCTTAGTGGTAATTCACTTATACAAAATTATGGTTACAAATATCTAGATATAAATAGAAGAAGCCTGGATTTAAAACAATCAATAGGTATTTCAGTTTTGAAAGACAATAGAAATTTATCTATTTTTGCAGATAACTTTGTAAATATTGGTGCATTGCGGCCTGTTTCTCACTCAAAAGATTATGTTCTTTACGAAAGATACTTTGTATTTGGCAATTGGGGCATTGATGTTAATACTGAGTTTGCAAAATTTGAGAATANNTCGCCTTTTGAACTAATGATGCCCTATGAAGTGGTACAAGAGGCAGAAAGAGTATCCAGGGATATTTATGTAAATAGGAATATAAAATTTAATTCAGCAACTTATTCAAGCCAATATTTGATTAGTCACAGAGAATATGAATTCATAAAAAAAGAAGNCATTGTCTTGGATCAAAATCGTGAAAGAACATCTACAAATTTTTCAACGAGACAAATGTTTTCCCTATTACAGGACAACAGCTTAAAAATTGGTGTTATTTGGTCAACATTTGAAGATGAAAAAGATCTACCAATACTAGATTCATACCCCTTAAACCCCTCTCCTGAATCTAATATGTCTCTTATGCCATGGGTAGGAAAAGATAGAACAGCAAATTCCAGAAAGCTTTTCATTTCAAAAAATTGGATGACTGATGGAATGAATTTTTCGATATCTACAAATCTTTATGAAAAGTATAACTTTGCCAATGAGAGTATGATCTTTAAGAAATTTTATGACAAAGATCCAATTTTCTTTTCTTTGACAACTAAAAATTCAAATTTTAATTTTTTTGCGAAAGGTAACTATAGTTATGAAAAGAGCGATTTTCTAGCTCTTATGGCTGGTGTAAGTTTCAAAAATGATTCTACATTTTTTTCTTTTCAAAAAAATAACCTAATACCTTCAAGCTATCCATTGAAACCAATTGATAATTACATGCTTAAATTTAAAAAGGATTTTCAAAAATTTAAAGTATTTTCAAGAGNCCAATATTCAAGAGATAAAGATACTGTTAATGAAAATATTCTTGGCATTGAATGGGAATATGATTGTCTAAGACTGAGATTGAGTGCTGAAAGAGCACGATTTTTTCCTTTTATTGACCCAAATTATNCTGAAACAACTTATTTTGATCTTGTAAATTTGACTAATCCTAAAGTAAAAAATAACCTTAGCTTTGAATTTGAGTTAGTAGGACTTACAAATATACTCACTCCAATAGATAATATTATTAATAATGGTTTATTTAATTAGATACTTGGTACTTTNTCTTTTGCCTTTGAGCATAATGTCGCAAGAATTGGACAGGGTTGCGGTAATTGTAAATGACGGTGTAGTTTTGGAATCAGATATTTTACAAAGAATGTCTGAATTCAAAAAAAACGCGACACTTAATGGAGATAGAATCCCTTCAGATGAGGAACTGCGAGAAACCATCGTTGACGATCTAATCATCGCTGAGATCCAACTACAAATTGCAGATAAAGTCGGTATAAAGATAAGNGATGAAGAGCTNAATGTAACAGTTAAAAGACTTGCTCAACAAAATAATCTCGACATCGAAGAATTTATCAAAGTTGTTGAAGATAGAGGTGATTCATATTCAGATCTCAGAGAAGAAATCAGAAAAAATCTTAAAATCAATCGGGTTCAACAGGGAAGAATACAAAACAAAATCTCTATAAGCAGAGAAGAATTAGATAATTTTCTAAATACTGAAGAAGCTCAAAACCAATTGGGTCCTGAACTAAAAGTAAGACAAATCTTAATAAGANCTAGCTCAGAAAAAAATTCAGATGATGTTTATGAAGAAGTTTTAAATGGTTTAGCAGAAGGGAAAAATATAGACAACTACATAACAGAGTTCTCAGAAGGTGCTGGTGATCTTGGATGGAGAAAGCTTCCTGGATTCCCAGATCTTTTCACAGATACTTTGAAAGAAATGAAGATTGGGGAGCTAGCTATGCCAATTAGAAGTGGTGCTGGTGATCATATACTTTATCTTGAAGACAAAAGAGGAAATACTGTAACTTTTGAAAAACAATGGGATGTAAGNCATATATTACTGATTCCTAATCGAATTAGGCCTGANGAAGCCAGTGAAGAACTCATTACAGAATTGAGAAAAAGAATACTAGACGGTGAAAGTTTTGATGAACTCGCATCTATATATTCTGATGATCCGGGGTCTAAGCAAGAAGGCGGTAATCTTGGTTGGGCTGGTGAAGGTGTATATGATCCNGAATTTGAAAGACAAATGATGAAATCTGATTTAAATGTAATAACCGAGCCTTTTTTAAGTCAATTTGGGTGGCACATACTTGAGGTATTGGGAACAAGNGTTGAAGACAAAACAAATGAAAGAGTTGAAGACAGGGCTTTTTCATATCTTTTTAATAGAAAATTTGATGAAGAGCTAGAATCTGACCTTCAAGAGTTNAAAGCAGAAGCTTTTATAGAAATTAAATAATTTGATAAGCGTGCCAGTTTTTGTATCTCTAGGCGACCCTGCCGGAATAGGTCCAGAAGTGTTTATAAAGTCACTAAAAGATAATGTCATACATTCAAAATTAGATTCAATAATCGTTGTCTGTTCTCGAAAAGTAATAGCTAATATGCTTTCGCGTATGAATAATGAGATNCCAATAAATATAATTAGCGAGGGTAATGAAGCTCTTAAATATCACATCAATTTGATAGATGTTGATGGGTGTGCTGATTATGTTTTAGGCTCACCAAATAAAGATAATGCAAAGTATGTAATTGATTGTTTAAAAATTGCAAGTGATGCCGCGAACGAACAATCTGGCTATCTAGTAACTGGACCAATCAAAAAAAGTGTTATTCAGGACCATATTAAAAATTTTATGGGTCACACTGANTTCTTGAAAGAGAGGTTTTCATCTAGTGAAGTATTAATGCTGTTAACTAATGGCAAGTTAAACATAGGTGTTGCTACTACTCATGTTGCTTTGAGAGAAGTNCCTAATTTAATTAAAAAAGAATTAGTTAAAACAAAATTTAAACTTCTGTGTCATGGAATAGAAAATATATATGGCAAACAAAATCCAAAAATTGGTGTTTTAGGATTAAATCCACATGCTGGTGAGTCTGGTTCTTTTGGAAANGANGAACAGAATGAAATCATTCCTGCAATCAATGAACTAAAAAGTGATGGTTATGATGCAATAGGTCCAATCCCTGCTGATACAGCATTTTCACATGAAAAGTATGACGGCATTCTCTCAATGTATCACGATCAAGCTTTACCAGTTCTTAAAACACTTGATTTTGAAAATACTGTAAATATTACTCTTGGATTNCCATTTATGAGAGTTTCTGTNGATCATGGAACTGCAGAAGGAATTGCTGATAAGTTAATCGCCAATTACAAAAGTATGGCTAAAGCACTTAAAATTTCAATTGCATCAAATGAAACTTAAAAAATCTTTAGGACAAAATTTTTTACAAGATGCTGTTTTTTTAGAAAAAATATATAAAAGTTCTGGTATCAACAGTAAGTCTGAAGTCATAGAAATTGGCCCTGGTGATGGTGCTTTAACAAAATTAATCGTTGAACAAGCAAAAGATACTCTGGCTTTTGAAATAGATGAAAGATTTGCTTCAAAACTCACAAAAGATTTTGAAAAANAAGCTTTCCAAGTTAAATGCNCTGACTTTCTTAGTGTCAACTTGAAAGAACTNAAATTTTTAAACCCAATAATAGTAGGAAACCTTCCTTACAATGTTTCCTCACAAATTATTCTAAAAATAATCGAATCTAATATTAATTTTGAAAGTTGTATNTTCTTAATTCAAAAAGAGCTGGCTAATAGATTTGTGCCTGAAAATAAATCTACAAAAATATCAATACAGAGCAAAATTTTCACAGAAATTGAAAAGTTGTTTGATATTCCTCCTGGAGCATTTGATCCAGAACCGAAAGTTTTTTCAACACTTATAAAGATAACTCCAAACAAAAAGTATGAAGAATTTTATANCTCTTATCCTAGCTTTAAAAAAATATTATCTAGATGTTTTCAAAATCCAAGAAAGCAGATTAAACACGCTCTTAAGCAAATGAACTTGGATGAGAAAGTTTATTCGTTTGATGAAACCTCAAGAGCTGAANATCTTGAGATAAATCATTATTTTGAAATACTTAAATATTATGAAAACGAAATCTAAATTCGTAATTGGCGATATTCAGGGCTGCTATAAAGAATTTAGAAATCTTATAAAACTTATTGATCCAAATAAAGAAAATAAAATCTTTTGTGTTGGAGACCTAGTAAATAGAGGGCCTGAGTCAGAGAAAATGATCGACTATGTCTTAGAAAATAATATACAAAGTGTTTATGGCAATCATGACTTACATCTTATGGCGATATTACTTGGACAGAGAAAGCATGGAAAAAAGGACACCCTAAAAAAAGTNATAAGTAAAAATAAACAAATTGANATCATAGAACATTTCCTCGGCTTTTCTTTTGCAAAGTTTATGTCATACAAAAATAAAAAAACCTTAGTAGTACATGCTGGTGTTCTTCCTTCATGGAGTGATATAGACATTCAAGCATCAAATGATGAACTAATGCATGATCTCAGGAAAGACCCAGAAGAATTTTTTTCAACCATGTATAGTGATAGAAGTAAGGCTATATCGAAATCAACAAACAAAAAAAATAGAAGAAGATACCTTGTAAATGTATTCACTCGCATGAGATTTATATCTGATAAAAACAAACTTGATCTTCAAACAAAATTAAAAAAATCTGGTTCAAAAAAATTTAAGCCATGGTTTGCATTTGAGCATAGATGCTTAAAAGACATAGAAAATATAATTTTTGGCCATTGGGCAGCACTCAATGGNGTAACTAATCATAATAGAATTAAAGGAATTGATCTTGGATGTGTTTGGGGAGGGTCATTGGCTGCAATTAATATAGATGATAAGTCAATAATTACTGTAGACTCGGTTAAATGAAAATTTATAAAGTTGGTGGTGCTGTTAGAGACTCATTGCTAGGGATTGATAGCAAGGATAAGGACTGGGTTGTAATTGGCTCAACAGTAGAAGAAATGTTGTCTAAAGGTTTTAAGAAAGTTGGAAAGAATTTTCCTGTTTTTTTGCACCCAATCACAAACGAAGAATACGCACTTGCTAGAACTGAAAGGAAATCTGGAAAAGGGTACAAAGGNTTTGATTTTTTATTTACACCGGATATAACGCTTGAAGAAGACCTAATGCGAAGAGATTTAACAATTAATGCAATAGCTGAAGACGAAGATGGGAAAATAATAGATCCATTTAACGGTCAAGCTGATCTAAAAAATAAAACTTTNAAACACGTTTCAGATGCTTTCTATGAAGATCCTTTAAGAGCATTAAGAATAGCAAGATTCTCTGCACAACTCGATGACTTTAAAATTCATGATGATACTAAAAAGGCATTGAAAAAAATATCTGATGGAGATGAATTAAAAGATTTGTCGCGTGAAAGAGTTTGGGAAGAAACAATAAAAGCTAGCAAATACAATNTAATTCNATATCTAACAGTTATTATCGAGCATGGTTTAAGTAGCCCATGGTTTGATACTTTAAAAGCTCTACCAGAGGAGCTCGACCAAAATCTAGAAATTGCATGGTGTCAAATATCAGAATTAAATAATTTTAAATTTGGAGAAAAACTTAATAGCTCAGAGTCAATTGCAAAAAGACTTGTTTTTTGGANGCAATTTTCAGANTTTGATATAAATGAGGATATTAATTATAAGCTTAAATTTTTTAAAAATTTTTCTCAAAATAACAATAAATTTGTTTCTGAGATATTGGTGTTTTTCCCGGAAATCAAAAATTATTGTTCATCTATAATAAATGAATATACACAATTAAATTTTGGAGCACTTGCAGAACAAATTTCTGAAAATATTGAAACTGTTAAAATAAATAAACTAAAAACTATTATTGAAAACCATGAATAGAAAAATACTCATTACAGGCGGTGCTCAAAGAATTGGTAAGGCTTTAGTTAATCACTTTCATGAACAGGGTTGGGACATAATTTTTCAATACAGATCATCTAAGGCTTCGGCTGACGAAATAAGCAATCATCTCAATTCCATCAGAGCAAATTCATGTGAAACCTTGCAAGCTGACTTTGATGATAAAAATTCTTCAGCAGAGTTCTATAAAAAACTTGAAGAGAAGATTAATGGACTGAAGGCCCTTATCAATAATGCATCTACTTTTTATCCAAAAAAATTGTCAGAAAGCACTGACGAAGATTGGACTAAACTCACATCTTCTAATTTATATCAGCCGATATTTATTTCCAAAATATGTTCAGAAGAACTTGTAAAAAATAATGGCCATATAGTTAACTTAACTGATATACATGCAGAACAAGGGCTTAAAGAGTATTCAATTTATACTGCTGCAAAAGCTGGCCTACTTAACTTTACAAAATCATTAGCGAAAGAGTTAGCTCCAAATGTTTTAGTAAATTCAGTTGGTCCGGGAGCTATTTTATGGGATGTAAATGAACCATCGGATGAGAAAAAAAATAAAATAATTGAAAGCATACCTATGAAACGGATTGGATGTGAAAAAGATATAGTCTCAATAATTGATTATCTTATTAATAAGAACACTTATATGACTGGTAGAAATATTAATGTGGATGGAGGGAAATCACTGGGATGAATGAACAAAGAGTTGAGCTGTTCTTAAATGACAGGAAATTTTCTTTTATGATTCCTTACAGTGATTATGTGCCTTTTAAAAAAGCAGAGAAAAAAATACTGGGCCTGATCGAACAAATTGATCACACAAATGAACAACTTGATGATGCTATCGTTTATTCTGCTCTTCAATTAGCAATAGAGAATGAGAAACTGAAAACTAAGACAGAAGAGGATAGTAATGAATCTTCACAGGATATTGCTGATCTAATAAATAAAATAGAAATATTTCTTAACCAATAACTCCAAAAATATCGAAAATAGTTATATATTTAAATTGTCTGAATCATCGGTTTTCGGAATTTACTCTAGAACCGATAATGTAAATTAAGGGAAACAGATTTTATTTAGCTGTGCGTTACTTAAACAAGGAGGCCTTACTAGGTAAAAGAGTTGCCCACCTGACCTTTGGGTTCAGGGTGACTGGAAACAATGATTCAGATGTCTAAATTATTTTATAGATCAGATCTACTTAAAAAACGTGAAAGCTTAGATATTGGTCAGGTATTAGAGCTATCAAAAAAAATAAATCATAACNTTCGATTAGTTAGTGAATACCACGAAGCNAAAACTATTGGATGCTATCAGTCTTTTAAAAACGAACCTCATATTCATATAGATATAAATAAAAAATATTTCTTACCAAAAATTACAAACGATCATCTTAATTTTTACGANGATAATNGTGTTTATATAAAAAATAGATTTGGCATTAATGAGCCAAGAGACTCAAAAAAAATAAATACTGGAAATCTTGATATTATTCTTATTCCCCTGCTAGCTTTTAATGTAGCGCTNTTTCGAATTGGTTTTGGAAANGGNTTTTATGATAAAACTTTCTTTAAACTTACAAAAAAACAGAATCGACCAAGCCTAATTGGAATAGGATATGAATTTCAGCTAATAGAAGATAATTTTCAAGAAGACTTTGATGTAAGATTAGATAAGATTGTAACAGANAGCCAAATTTATGAATCAGAAATATAATTCTGCTTTGGGAGCTTTTGAAATATTATCAAATGTTCCTGGCCCCTTTAATATTGGCATTGGAACAGGNAGCACAACAGACTTTTTTACTAAAGAGTTCTTACCAAATATAAAAAATTCATTANCAGATATTTATTCAAGCTCAATTAGAACGACNAATCTTTTGAATGAATTGGGTTTTGTGGTTAAAGAGCTAGGTGAAGATTCTATTGTAGATTTCTATATTGATGGCGCAGATGAAGTAGATAAAACACTGGCACTTATTAAGGGTGGGGGTGGAGCACACACTAGTGAAAAAAGAATAGCTAAAAAGNCTAAGAAATTTATTTGCATTGTTGACGAAACAAAAATCGTTTCTGATCTAGGAGAATTTCCTTTGCCTATTGAAATACAAGATAGCCACAAAAAACAAATTATAGAAAGTCTTAAAAACCTAACAAATAAAATCACAGTTAGAGAATATAAAAGCGATCTTAATAATACTATTATCGACTTACATCACTTAGTTATTGATAATCCTGATGCGCTAGAAGCCGATATACTAAACATCAAAGGTGTTATTGACGTGGGTATATTTGCCGTTGACAGGCCGAACATAGTAATTGTTGGGCAAGATAGTGGTTATAGATTAATTGAATCTTGAATTGCAGCAAGGATTTCTGGATCTTCTGGATCCATTCTATGAGAAAANCTTTTTATTTCTCCATTCGGAGTAATTAAATATTTATGAAAGTTCCATGCTGGTCTGGCATATGTCTTCTTGAATAGTTTTTTAAAAAATGGGTGTTTTGTTGTAGCACTAACATTTGCTATTGAAAACAATGGAAAAGTTACATCAAATTTTGCTTTACAAAACTCGCTTACTTTAGCCTCATCACTGTATTCTTGACCCATAAAATTTCTAGATGGGAATCCAAGCACAACAAAGCCTTGATCCTTAAATCTTCTTTGNAGTGATTCTAATTGCTCATATTGATATGTGAAGCCACATTTACTTGCTGTATTTACGACAAGTATTGTTTTGTCCTTATATTCGCATAAGTTTCTATACTCTTTCTCATTAAGNACCTTGACGTCTGTATTTAATAGATCGCTACAACTTAATGCCTCAAAACTAATGAANGCAACTAATGTGATAAGGGCTTTTTTAAACATAGGGTGTGATTTTAACAGCTAGACACTGGAAATTCCTAACAACAATACTGCAAATATTGTGAAAAGTATTACTAGTTCTATGTTGTCTGCAAATTTATCCATAATTTCTCTTAAATGCTTGGGGCCGAAGCCCCTAGCTTGTCAGTCGTGGGGGAGAGGAGAGACTGACTAAAAGATATATAATAAATATTTATTTTATAATATCAATACTTTTTATGAATAAATAATGGTTATTTTAAAAGATAATTGCTATTTATTAATTCTAACTAAAGTGCCTTTTTGCACATAATCAAAGAGTTCTATAACATCCTTATTGGCCATTCTAATACAGCCTTTCGAGCCCTTTCTGCCTAATAACCATTCCTCAGGGGTTCCATGTATGTAAATATACCGGCTATAAGAGTCTATTCCTTCTCCTTTATTGATTCCTTGTTCAAGACCATCAAGCCACATAATTCTCGACTGAACTACGTCATCATCCACTTTGATTTTCTCAGATGAATATATTGGGTAAATTTCTGATGGCACTCTTCCTATGAATCTTGTACCTAGTGCTTCATCAGCACCTATTAGTTCCTTTATTTCATGTAAACCAAGAGGNGTTTTAAAAGAGTTTGCTTCCGANCCTTCTCCATATTTNGATGAAGAAATTTTATAGATTTTAATAGTTTTTGAATTTTCAATTAAAGATAGTGTTTGATTTTCAATTGAGATACTTATTTCCATNCCNATTAAAGATTGCGTTAAAAGAATTAAAATTAAAAGCTTATTTTTCATTTCTTCTATTTTTTAATCCAATCAGTAAGAAAACGAATGATATTATTAATAAGGGCAAGTCACCATATTTGACGTAAGCAGTATCTATATAATTCAGATAAATTGTTTTTGTTATTGAGCCCTGAACTCCTCTTTCAAGCTTAGCGGATGATTCTTCACTTCTTGGGCTAATAAATTGTGAAATACCATCTAATGTAGACCTTACAACCCACTTATTGGATTCGACTGCTCTGGCTTTTGCATGTTTTAAGTGTTGTCTTGGCATNCTTTCGCCATACCACTTATCATTGCTCATGTGAATAATATAACCAGACCCTTTAACTCTTTTTGTNAAGGTGTCGTTGAATACAAGCTCCCAACAAATCAAAGCAGACCAATCTGCTTTATCTTGAATTGAATTTCCNANTTTTAAATTTGAATTTGGAATATTGAAGAATTTATTAAAAGAACTAAGCATATTACCAAGTGGCTGAAATTCTCCAAAGGGAACTAAATTTTCTTTATCNAAATAGTGTCCTGTTTCTAGGTTGATGGCAGAGGTATAGAAATCTTTTCCTTGTTTACGAAAAAAACCGCCTATTACATTCTTATTATTAATTTTTGCTAATAAATTTTGATCATANGAAGCAACAGCTTCAGGCCAAATTACNAAGTTAGATTCTGCGTCATTTGTCATTTTTATAATCTGACTTAAATTAGTGTCTAAAGGCTGAATAATTGTTAAATCTAAAGTGTCTTGACCGCTTTTTTGGTAGTGGCCTGGGCCAAANAATAAAAATACTAAAATTAATCCTGCTGCGCCTCTATTTAGAAGTGTGTGTTTGTTCTCAAATAATAATGAAATAATTAATACTATAAGAAATGATGTTCCTGAAACACCTATCATTGGAAGTGCACCCCATAGATATTCACTTAACATACCAAGATTTAGCCAAGGGAAGCCAGTGATTACCCATGATCTGAACCACTCTAAAATGAAAAATGTGCTTGCAAATATAAAGGGCCTATAATTTGAGTTTCTAAAAAATTTCAACGTCACCAAAAATAGTCCAAAATAAATTGAAACGTAACCAACAAGCAAAAAACTAATAGTTAAGCTTAAAGCTGTACCTGCACCATAGTAGTTTACGGCGTCAAAAATCCAAGATATTGAGTAGGCCCAAAAAATTGCAGCTAAAGCCCATCCTAAAATAAATACTTTAGTCAATTTTTCTTACGGTAATTTTTTTTATTTTTCGTTGGTCTGCAGATGTTACTGTAAGTTCAAGCTTTCCTGTTGAAACTTTTTCTCCAACTTTAGGCAAGTGTCCAACTTCTTTTAATACAAAGCCCCCCAAGCTTTCAACTTCAGGGCAATTCAGTTGATGATCAAAAAATTCTTCAAATTTTTCTTTTTCGATGGTTGAAGAGACAATAAATTCCTCTTCATTNATTTTTATGATCTCATTATTCTTTTCTTCATAGAATTCATCTTCTATTTCACCAACTATCTCTTCCAGTATGTCTTCAATTGTTATTAAGCCAGCAATAGTACTGTACTCATCAAGCACTATTGCTAAATGAACACGATCCTTTTTAAAATCTTCAAGTAATGAAGTGACAGATTGTGACTCTGGGATATGCTTTACTTCTCTTAAAATATCCTGAATTGAGAACTCTCCGTTATTCTCAACTCCAAGAAGATCTTTTACATGCAGTATCCCAACAACTTTTTCTGCGTCTTGAGCNAATACTGGATATCTTGAGTGCTTGGTATTATTTACTATCTCATATATTTCTGACAAAGAATTATTTTCATTTATTGATGAAATATTAACTTTTGGGATCATTATTTCTTTAACAATTGAGTCTTGTATNTTTAAGACGTTCTCGATTAGTTCTTCAATTCTCTCATCGTCTGGTTGAATATTTTTAACTGAATTAGTTAAATTCTTTGAACCAAAAAATAAGTTTTTTAATTTTGAAAAAATAGATAACGAGGGCTCTTCAGTCATTATTTATACGGGTCAGATATTCCAATTTTAGATAAAAATTCAATTTCTTTTCTTTCCATTAATATAGCATCATTTTCAATCTCATGCCCAAAACCCATAATATGCAAAAACGAATGTATTAGCAGATGCAAAAAGTGATTGATAGGTTTTTTNNCGCTCTCTTGCGCTTCTTGAAGTAAAACTTTTTCACAGATAAGCATTTCGCCAACACAGATATTGCTTATTTCATTATTCTCTTCGTCTGGAAAAGANAAAACATTAGTTGCTGATTCTTTTCCTCTAAATTTTTTGTTAATTTTTTCAATATCTTTTTCATCTATAAANCTTATTTCTACATCAATCTTTTTAACATCAAACTCTATTTGGAATTGATGAATAATTTTTTCTAANTTTTTTTCAAAGGTCTTAACGAAATCTGGTGGGTTATAAATTTTTATATTTAGCTTCTCATTCGTAATTATCATATGCTTCTACAATATCTTGCACTAATGAGTGTCTTACTACGTCTCTTGCAGTAAATTTAGTAAATTTTATNGATTCAACGTTTTTCAAAACTTCTATTGCATGTTTTAACCCAGATGTAGTGCTTTTAGGCAGGTCTATTTGACTTAAATCTCCATTTACAACTGCTTTAGATCCAAAACCTAATCGTGTAAGGAACATCTTCATTTGTTCAATGGTGGTATTCTGTCCTTCATCCATTATTATGAATGCCTCTCTCAGGGTTCTTCCTCTCATGTAAGCAAGAGGTGCAATTTCAATAATATCCCTCTCTACTAAACGGTTTACTCGTTCCGCTCCTAGCATGTCATGCAGAGCATCATATAAAGGTCTCAGGTAAGGATCTATTTTGGAACTCAAGTCTCCGGGTAAAAAGCCCAATTTTTCACCTGCTTCTACAGCTGGTCTAACAAGGACAATTTTTCTAATCTTTTCTTTAATTAAATCATCTACTGCACATGCAACTGCTAGAAATGTTTTACCAGTACCAGATGGCCCAACTCCAAAGGTTAAATCTGAGTTTCTGATATGTGATAAATATTCATTCTGATTTTTCCCTCGCGCTGTTACAGACACCCTGGGTGTCTTNATGTGCACTTTATTGTTTTCATTTTNATCTCCATCAGCAAATTTAGCTGTATGTAAACTCAAGTGAACTATATCNGGTGTTATTACAGAATTTGTTTCTAATTTTTGCTTTAAATCGCACAGAGCTGTAACACCTAATTCAACATCTGACTGTGTCCCGGTAATATTAAATTCTGTACCATTTTGCTTAACTTTTATTTTTAGGGCTTTCTCAATCTGTTTCAAATTTTTATTGAGCTCACCACACAACAACATTAATTGCTCAGGCGGTAAGTTTGAAAAATTTAGCTGATGGTTATACAAGATTATTAATTTTGAAGCGTTCCTCTGAGTGAATTTGGCAGTGCATCATTAATTCGAATATTAATCAATTGTCCAACTAAATCAATACTATCTGACCTAAAATTTACAACTCTGTCACATATAGTTCGAGCTTGTAGTTGTCCAGGATCTCTCTTTGAGACACCCATTACAAGACATTTTTGATTTGTTCCTACCATTTTTCTGCTATACCCATATGCTAATTGATTCAGTCTGTTTTGAAGTATTTCAAGCCTTTCCTTTTTTTCTTCTTGCGAGACATCGTCTTGCATGTTTGCAGCAGGAGTATCAGGCCTCGCGCTGTATATAAAACTATATGACTCATCAAACTTGACCGCATTAATTATGTTCATTGTATCTTTGAAGTCTTGTCTTGTTTCGCCTGGAAAACCAATTATAAAATCTGATGAGAATCTCATATCAGGCCTTACCTTTTTTAGCTTATCAATGAGCATTAAATATTTTTCTGCAGTGTATCTTCTTCTCATTAACTTGAGTATTCTGTCTGAACCGCTCTGGACAGGNAAATGAACATGACTTACAAGCTGAGGTACTTTTGCATATGCTTCGACAAGATCATCTTTGAATTCATGTGGATGGCTAGTTGTAAACCGTATACGTTCGATGTTTTCTATTTTTGCTGTTAATTCTATTAATTTAGCGAGTGAAGATTTCTCTCCTTTGTACAATCCCTTAAAATTATTTACATTCTGACCCAAGAAATGTATTTCCTTTGTTCCTTTCTCTGCAAGAATAGTGACTTCATGCAAGATATCCTCTACAGTTCTCGATACTTCATGGCCTCGTGTTTTAGGAACCACACAAAACGAACAATACTTATTGCAGCCCTCAACAATTGAAACAAATGAGGACGGCTGCCCTTTTTCTGGATCTGGTATATGNTCGAATTTTTCAAGCTTAGGAAAAGATATATCAACTTGTGATTTTTTTGTTTTTTCTTTTTCGTTGTAAAGGCTAGGTAGTTTATGGAGCGATTGAGGACCAAAAACAATATCAACAGCTGGTGCTCTCTTTACGATTTTTTCACCTTCTTGTGAAGCGACACAACCACCTATAGCAATCTTTAAGTTGGGGTTTTTATCTTTTATTTTTCTCCATCTACCAATTTGATGAAAAACTCTTTCCTGTGCTTTTTCTCTTATAGAGCAAGTATTTAAAATAAGTAGGTCGGCTTGGTCTTCAGATTCTGCCATTTCGAAATCTTCCTCTGCCTTTAACAAATCAATCATTTTCGCAGAATCATATTCATTCATCTGGCAACCATGGGTTTTTACAAAAAGTTTTTTTGGCATTTTAGTTTGGTGTTATTTGAAAAATTTTTCTCTATAAAACTTTAACTCATTTACAGATTCTTTAATATCATCCATTGCCCTGTGAGATGATTTTTTTTGGAATTCTTCTGCACCAGGACTCCATCTTTTTATTACTTCTTTGAATGAACTCACATCAATGTGCCGATAATGGAAATGGTTAGCTAATCTAGGCATATGTTTTATTAGAAATCTTCTATCATGTGACACGCTGCTACCACAAAGTGGTGATTTATGCTGTTTTATATGTTTTTTAAAAAAATCTAATGTCATTTTTTCTGCTTCAGACAAAACAATAGAGCTATCTTTAATTTTTTTTACCAATCCTGATGACGTATGTTGATTTACATTCCAGTCATTCATTAACGAAAGGACACTATCAGTCTGAGAAACTGCAATTTCTGGCCCCTCTTCAACTATGTTGAGATCTGAATCGGTAACAAGGCTTGCTATTTCAATTATATGGTGCTTCTCAGGGTCTAAGCCTGTCATTTCAAGATCTATCCAAGCTAGTAAATTTGTATTTGTCATTTATACTTTTTCTCTCAACACAATAATACTATATGAGCGATAAAGATAATCAAAAAGTATTCTTTGGAGACAAGAAAGTTTCCAAGGGGCAAAAGAAGACTGGAGTAGAGGATATATTTTCCAGAGTTTCAGATAATTATGATCTTATGAATGATTTGATGTCAGTGGGCATGCATAGATTATGGAAATCCTCTTATGTTAATTCTGCAGCGGTTGAAAGAAATCATAAATGTTTGGATTTGGCTGCAGGAACAGGAGATATTTCAAAAATTTTGTCAAAAAAAGTTAAGGGTAAAACTGTGTATTTGTGTGATCAAAATTCAGATATGATTGATCGAGCTAAAGAAAGATCAGTAAATGAAGGGTTTATTAATAAATGTCATTTTTCTGTGTCAAGTGCTGAAAAGCTACCATATTCAGATAGTTTTTTTGATCATGTATTCATATCTTTTGGTTTCAGAAACTTTTCAGACAAACCAAAGGCATTGAAAGAAATAATGAGAGTTCTTAAAGAAGGCGGTCAATTGCAAATTCTTGAATTTTCAAAGCCTGAGGGAGAATCATTCAATAAGCTTTATGACTTTTATAGCTTTAATGTAATTCCTGCTCTAGGAGAGCTAGTTTCGGGTGATAAAGCCAGTTATGAATATCTGATAAAGTCTATAAGAACTCATGAGAATCAAGAAGAGCTCGTGAAACTTTTCAATGAAGCAGGATTTAGTTCAGTCAGTTATGAAAATATTTTTAAAGGAATAGTGTCAATTCATAAAGGAATAAAATGAAAATATTAAGGCTTCTTGAAATCTTCTTTACACTAAGATCAAGTGGAATATTTCATCTTTTTGTTGATGGATTCAATCCCTTTTTAAAACAGTTTGCAAGACCTAAAGATATTGAAAATAAATTTAAGAAATCGCTTGAGAATCTTGGGCCCGTATTTATAAAACTTGGGCAACTGCTTTCAACCAGGACTGACCTTATTAGTCAAGAACTAGCTAGCAATCTTAAAGAGCTCACTGATAGCTGCGAGCCTATAGATTTTTCGTACATCAAGGAGGAATTGAAAAGAAATCTTGGTCAACGAGCAGATACCCTACTAAAGAATATTGATGCAGTACCCTTAGCATCTGCTTCGCTAGCTCAAGTTCATAGAGTAACACTGAACAATGAAGAATTAGTTGTAAAAGTTCAAAGGCCTGGTCTTGAAAAACAGATTCAAAGAGATATTGATGCTTTGCGATTTGCTGTGAAAACATTGAGATTCTTTTATAAAGGATATCCACGAGTAGATCTAAATCTTGTTGTAAATGACTATGAAAAAGTAATAACAAATGAGCTTGATTTCAGGCTTGAAGCTGCAAATGCAAAAAAGACTTTTAGTAATTTTGCTCACAGTTCATTTCTATATGTGCCAAGAATTCATGATGAATTTACCACTAAAAAAACTTTAGTAATGGAATATATAGACGGAGAACCAATAACAAATGTTTCAAATCTCCGAGCTTATGGGCTTGATTTAAAAAAACTATCGGAAAATGGTGTTCAGATTTTCTTAAAGCAAGTTTTTGAGGATAATTTTTTCCATGCAGACATGCATCCAGGAAATATCTTTGCAGCCAAAGATAAACCAAATGATCCTTATTATTATGCTGTTGATTATGCAATATGTGGATCACTCACAGAATCAAACCAGATCCTTTTAGCACAAATGATTTCATGTTTGCTTGATCGAGATTTCTTTTCACTTGCTCAATTATTTATTTTTGCTGAGTGGGTAGACGAAAAAACAAAAACAGAGGACCTTGAGGCTGTACTCCGTGCAAATTGCGAAAGCTTACTTGATAAACCACTTAATGAAATTTTATTCGGTGAATTACTCTTAAACTTATTTGACGGAATGAAACAGTTTGATTTATTTCTGGATAATGACCTTATTCTGCTAGTGAAAACTTTAATTCATATTGAAGGTATGGGTAGGCAAATCTACCCTGATCTAGACTTTTGGTCAGTTGCAGATCCTTTCATAAAAAAATGGCTCAAAGACAAGTATAGTGTCAAAAGTTTAATTAAGTATCTTGTCTCAAAAAAACATATACTTACATATATGATTCTGAAAAAAATTGAAGAATCAAAATATAAGTTTTCAGAGGAAACAGGAGAAGAGATATGAGTATAGGTTTTTGGCAAATTTTAGTTGTTTTATTAATTATTGTGCTCATCTTTGGAACCTCACGCATGAAATCAATGGGCTCTGACCTGGGCAAAGCGCTTAAAGGCTTTAAAAAAGAAATAAAAGAAGAAGATGATCCAAATAGGGATTCCTGAACTTTTAATAATACTTCTTGTAGCTTTTTTTTCTGTGAAGCCAGAAAAAATTCAGGGATATATTAAAACGATCTATAAGTTTTTCATCCAGCTCCAAAATTTTGCTACTTCAACAAAAGAAGACTTAGAGAAAGAGCTTAATGTGCAAGAGTTAAAACAAGATATTTTTAATGAAACCAAAATGAGGGAATTTGAAAAAGAAAAAAATGAGTAATATTGGAGATCATTTTGTTGAGCTTAGAAGAAGACTACTTTACATGGTAATTTTTTTTATTCTAAGTTTCTTGTGCATTTATCCTTTTAATAATTTTTTCTTTGAGACAATTACTGGATATTTAAATAACTTTACAAGCATTCAGTTGATTGCAGTTGAGGTTGCTTCTCCATTCATAGTGCCTCTTAAGCTTTCAGCCTATCTAGCTGCTATGGCGAGTATGCCTTTTTGGCTATATCAAGTACTTAAGTACATGTCGCCTGGCTTATATCCAAATGAAAAATCAATCATTTTTACTCGTGCAATTTTTGGTGCAATACTATTTTTTTTAGGGATTACATTCTGTTTTTTAGTTGTTTTGCCTAATGTTTTAAATTTTTTTCAATCGGTAGGTCCTGAATCAATTACTGTAAGTACAGATATTTCAAATTTTCTTAGTTTTGTTTTAACAATTTTAATTGGGTTCGGAATTGCGTTTCAGGTTCCTGTGTTTGTAAATGCGCTTATATTGCTAAATATTATTGGAAAAAAGAAGCTTAAAGATTACAGAGGGGTAGTTCTTGTNATTTGCTTTGTTTTTGGAATGCTTTTTACACCACCTGATGTGATATCACAATTCTTGATGGCAGTTCCAATGTATTTGCTTTTTGAAATAGGAATCATTTTCAGTAATGAAAAAAAAGAAGCGTAATCCATTAGTTAAAGACTTAAGGACACCAAAATATAAACATAAAATTGAACCTGATAAAAAGAAGTATTCAAGAAAGAAAAAGCACAACGCCAATATCTCTGAAGNAAAAGAAAACAACTANTTTTCTTATTCAACATTTAAATTACAATAATGTGACAGAAATGTGACAATCTGTTAATATAAAGCTATGAAAAAATTTTTATTGGTCATTGGGTTCACTTTGTTGTCNTGTATTGCTCACTCTAATGCTGATTTCAAAAGCGCTGANATTACAGACATAAGTTTCACTAATAATAATCAGATAATTTTTCAGTTATCCAGCGGTAAAACNCTTGTTGGCAATGTTTTAACGAAAAATAGCTGCCCTACAAACCGATTATTCCATAAGATCTATTTTGAAAATGAGAAAATTNCAAACTCCTTTAAAGTAGAAAGTGCAAGCGGCATTAANACTTGCAAATGGGACGGGCTAAAACAAATTTAATACCTCTCAATTGATGCGGCTTTTGCCGTGTCAGTTGATCTCGCTATTTTTTTGAATCTATCAGCTGCTGAACAATATTTGGNTCTGCTAATGTAGTCACATCACCTAGGTTATCAGTATCATCATTAGCAATTTTTCTAAGAATTCTACGCATGATTTTTCCCGATCTTGTTTTCGGAAGATCCTTTGTAAAATGTATTTTTTCTGGCTTAGCTATTTTTCCAATAACTTTTGATACGATTTCGACAATTTCAACTTCAAGGTCAGCTAATTTTTTTTCAGTATCCTTTAAGATTACGTATGCATAAATAGCTTGACCTTTAATTGGGTGTTCTATNCCAACAACTGCTGATTCAGCTACATCTTTATGTGTGACAATAGCGCTTTCTACCTCTGCTGTTCCAATTCTGTGTCCTGATACATTTAACACATCATCAACCCTGCCAGTCACCCAATAATATCCATCTGCATCTCGTCTAGCTCCATCACCAGTAAAATATTTGCCGTGATATTGAGAAAAGTATGTATCTACCATTCTTTGATGATCTCCATATACCGTTCTTATCTGACTTGGCCAGCTTTGATTGATACATAGATTGCCTTTTACATCCCCTTTCTGTTCAACACCATCTGTATTCACAAGNGATGGAAGAACCCCAAAAAATGGNAGTGTAGCTGATCCTGGTTTTTTTGGCGTAATGCCAGCAATAGGTGAAATGAGAACTGAACCTGTTTCAGTTTGCCACCATGTATCAACCACCTCACAACGTGAATTTCCAACTTTTGAAAAATACCACTCCCAAACCTCGGGATTTATTGGTTCACCTACAGTNCCCAATACTTTAAGGCTTGATCTAGTTGATGAAGACAAAAATTTTTCCCCTTTTGCTATTAATGCTCTAATNGCAGTTGGAGCTGTATAAAAAATATTTACATTATGTTGATCACAAACCTCCCAAAATCGTGAGGGATCTGGATAAGTTGGAATGCCCTCAAACATCAAAGTCGTAGCACCATTNCAAAGGGGACCATAAAGTATATAGGTATGTCCTGTAATCCAGCCGACATCTGCAGTACACCAGTAAATGTCTTTTTCGGAGTAACCAAAAATATACTTAAAAGATAAACAGGCTCCTAATAAATAACCGCCTGTAGTATGCATAACACCTTTTGGTTTTCCTGTGGAGCCAGATGTATAAAGTATAAAAGATGGATCCTCAGAGCCTAAAGATTCACATTCACAAAAGTNNTCTTCACCCTCTGTAATTGTCTTATAGTCAAGATCTCTTTCCTCGTCCCAAAAAATATCTGTATTTGTGTAGCGATAAACAATGCAGTGTTTGACATCAGGACATTTCTCTAAAGCTTGGTCTACGCTGTTTTTTAGGGGTATTTTTTTTCCTCCCCTTATGCCTTCATCAGCTGTAATAACATATCTACAATCTGAATCTAATATCCTTGAACTAATTGCCTCTGGAGAAAAACCACCAAATACAACTGAATGAACTGCGCCAAGCCGCATACATGCAAACATTGCATAAGCTGCTTGAGGAATCATTGGCATATAAATGCAAATACGATCGCCTTTTTTTACACCAATTTTTTTCAAAGCATTAGCGAGCCTAGATACTTCTGCCAATAACTCAGAAAAAGATATTTTNTTTGAACTATCCTTATCGTCGCCCTGCCAAATAATAGCTGTATCATTAGGCCTACTTTCACAATGTCTATCAATACAGTTATAAGAAATATTTAACTTTCCGTCTTCAAACCAGGCTGGTTTTTCAAATGAGCCAGATGAGCCTTTTGTTGGTCTTTGAAACCAAGAAATATGCTTATTTGCCTGCTCTAGGAAAAATTTATCAGGCTCATTTATTGAGCGTTCATACATTTCTTTATACTCTGCAAAATCCTTAATGCTTGGATTCTGGAAATCTTTAATGTCAAAATTCATTTTTCTCTATCCTATTTTGTAGATCGTTTATTGTCTCAGATACAAATAAACCATCTGGCTTATTTTTTAACATGTTTAGTTCAANATTTTTATCTATCCATTTNAGCAAATCAGTCCAGCAATCATCTTTGTTAAACACATATATATTCTTATTTTCTAAACCAAGGCAAAGATGATTAAAAATATCAAAAAACTCATCAGCAGTGCCAACTCCTCCAGGGAAGATTACAAAAAAATCAGACTTATCAATCATGCTTTTTTTTCTTAAGTAGAAATTTTCTTCGGTGGTTAGTTGGTCTAAATAATCGGGTGTAACTCCCATATCGTCGAACATAGGCAAAGTTATTCCAATTGTTTNCCCTCCATTGTCGAANACAGATTTTGATAGTTTTCCCATCAAACCACACTTTCCTCCACCATACATAAGTTTTAAGTTATTTTTTGAAATAAAAGATGCAAAATTTTTTATATCTTCATCTAATTCAATTTTTGGTTCACGCGAAGATAAAAACACACAGGCTGTTTTCACTTAACCCTCTAATGATTNTGACCATTCACCCAAAGCTGCTAACTTNTTCATGTGTGCTCTGTGNGAAAAAGCGTTTTGTGCTGCGGCCATATTTTCATCTTTTCCAAGCCATGCATTTAATGCAGACTGTTGAAGCGCTCTGCCATAAGAGAAACTAAGTTTCCACGGCAACTCTTCGAGTTTATTCATGGCATCAAGATGCTCGGTAGATTCAATNTCTGTTTGGCCACCAGAAAGAAATGTAATACCGGGAAGATCAGATGGGACNTTTTCTTTTAAGCANTTAAGAGTATATTCAGCAACCTCCTCCACAGATGACTTGTTGCTATGATCAGCGCCTGCAGTAATCATATTCGGCTTTAGAAGAGTTCCTTTTACATCTACATCATAGCTATCNAGGTAATCAAATAAAGCTTTGATTGACCTTGAGGTAGCATTAAAACAATCATCTATGGAATGATTGCCATTGATTAGAATTTCAGGTTCAACTATAGGAACCATTNTATTTTCTTGAGCTATCTTTGCGTACTTAGCCAACGCTTCCATGTTGGCATCTATGCACTCTTGTGTAGGCATATCTTTACCAATATTAATTACAGCGCGCCATTTAGTGAATTTAGCTCCCATCCTTTCATACTCATGGCATCTCTCATGCAAACCATCTAAGCCTTGAGTTATTGTTTCTACTTCTGAGTTATTAAAAGGAAGTAATCCTTTGTCTACTTTTATGCCTGGGAGCGCACCATTCATTAAGATTATTTCTGTAAGTGGCTTTCCATCAATCGATTCTTGTCTAATGGTTTCATCAAAAAGAATCACCCCACCAATATTGTCTTTCATACCATCTGCCGAAAAAAGCATATTCCTGTAATTCCTTCTGCTCTCTTCTGTGCAATCAACCTGAATAGTATCGAACCTTTTTTTACAAGTTGGGTTGCTCTCATCTGCGGCTAAGATACCTTTGCCATTGCTAACAATATAGTTTGCTATGTCAGAAAGTGAATTTAAGTCCATTAGATTATTTTAACTCTAATGCTTCTATAGATGGTAGTTGTGCTCCTGACAAATATTTCAAAAATGCACCACCAGCAGTGGAAACATAATGAAATTTGCTGAGTTCAGAGAATTTGTTGATCGCATAAATCGTTTCACCTCCTCCTGCAATGACTTTTGAGCCTGTCTCTCCTAAAAAATTTATGAGTTGTCGAGTACCAGTTGAAAATTGTTCAATCTCAAATATTCCCAAAGGACCATTCCACAGAATAAAAGGAGAGTTTTTTTTAGAAACTTCAGATTCATTAAATTCTATATCTAAAATCATTTCATTTTTCTTAACCTGATCAATGTTCACCGAACTAACAATTGTCGATTGAGGAGATTCAGCAGTGTAAACTTTTTTAGGAAGTATTATTTTGTTTGTTTGAAGAAGTCTTTTCGAAATATCTAGCATTTCGTCCTCTACCAATGAAGCACCCACCTCAAAACCACTGGCCTTTATAAATGTGTTTGCAATGCCCCCTCCCACTAAAACACTTTGAGATTTTTCAATGAGATTCTCAATAACAGATAGCTTTGTCGAAATCTTTGATCCACCGATGATGCTTATAATCTCATTATCCTCATTAAGTGCTGCTCGAAGATTTTTGACTTCTTTTGAAAAAAGGAGACCTGCGCATGCTTCTTTAGCAAGGCTTATTGCTCCATATGTAGAAACAGATGATCTGTGGGCTGTCGCAAATGCATCCATCACATAAATATCAAATTGATTTGCTAGCATCCTCGCAAATT
>NYSP01000042.1 GCA_002683115.1 Gammaproteobacteria bacterium | reverse complement strand
TTTCTTCTTCAATATAACTGTCTCCAGTAGATAACGTATTTGTAGATTTACCAGTAAATGGATCTTCTTTAGTTCCTTTACCACCTGTTAATTCCATATAATTATTGTCATCAACAGAAAGGTATTTTAAAAGATCTTGTGGTTTTGGTTCTGGTGCTGGTTTTGGTTTACAATCACTATCAGGATCAAGCGAACAAAGATTCATATTAGCTACAATACTATCCTTTCTCCATTTATTATTTTGAACAGATTTATCAAAAACTGCTTTTGATTTATGAGGAGGAGGAGGATTAATATTATTCCAAGGATCTATCTTTTGTTTCTCTCCACGTAAAGGTTTTAATCCTTTCTTTTTCAACAAGTATCTATGATATGAGTTATGTTTTAGATCTACTCCTAGTTGTTTTCCACCAGCTCCAGCTCCTGGTCTATGTCTAGTAAGAGATGTTTTAGTACTGTTACCATGTGAAGGAACATTAACTTTCATCATTTTATTAAATCTAGATGGAAATGCTCTATCACTACTCTGATTCCATTGAAGTAAATTTAAATCATCTCTATCGTAGACTGGTTTAGGTTGAAGTCTATTAAAAATAACGTTTTGTGTAGATAAACCAGAGGCTTTATTCATTTGATATTCTGATGAAGAAACCCTAACTGTACCATTAATACGTTTATTTCTAACATTTAAATTTGGTAAACAATCTCCTCTACATCTTGCTTGACGAGGTACCCAACAGCTACCATTATTAATCGTATTTAACATAAAACTATTGTTTTTAGAATTATAAGAACCATAAGCTCTAATTCTTTGTTGTCCAAGTAAATAAGGCATTATATATAATATTAATAATAAAATTGAAAATATTATTATAATTTTATTATCATTAAAACAATGACTTCTATTCAAAAACCTAAAAGGTTATATACATGTTCAGGGTGTAATAGACATTATACTCGTAAAAGTGCATGGGAAAGACATGAACTCACTTGTAAGATAATTAGTAAAACTCAACGTGAAAGGAAACTAAATCTTCAAGAACAAGTAAAAGCACCTAATATATTAGAATTGTATGATATAATACAAGAACTGACTTTAAAACAACACAAAATGGAGCAAGAATTGAAAGAATGTAAAGCTTTTATAAATAAAACTAAGAAACGTTTAAATATTGTAGATTGGTTGAATGAAAATTGTAAGAGTATAGATTATTTAAATTTTGTCAAGAACATTACTATTACTAGAAATCATTTACAATATATTTTCAAGTACGATTATATTGATGGTATTATGTTTATTATGCAAGAATTGTTGCCACTAGAAGATAATATACCAATAAGGTGTTTTGATCAAAAAACAGGAGTATTCTTTATTTATAGAAATGATAATTGGATCACAATGACTGCTTTAGAGTTTGATCAGCTATTAGATCATATATCAAAATTAGTTATTCAAGAATTTGGTATATGGCAAATTGAAAATCAAGAAAAGATTTTAGAAAGTAACAATGATGAGTATGAAGAAAATGTTATTAAAATACTTGGTACTAAACGTCCAAAAGCTAATACCTATTCCAGAATAAAAAATAAGTTATATAATTATTTGAAATTTAATCTTAAGAGAATTGTACAATTTGAATTTAACTAAGGTATTCACTAATAAACTTATCTTTCGTAATGAGTATACCATATTTTTTACCTAGATCTGCTTTACCAGAATCTTCATCCATATTTTTCACTATTACCTTGAATGTTTTTTTAGATACAGAACTACTCATTTCACCACCAACAGATTTAATAGCTTTTTCTAGATCAGAATCTCTGAAACCAGTAATAACTATTTTTTTCTGATAAAGTGGATGGGATTCATCGTATTCTATGATCTCTTCAACCTCAGTAAGTTTATGTTCTAGATTTGCTTCACGCATGAAATCTACAAATTTACTTATATTACATACAAATCCCTTAGCTGTAATTTTACCCATACCTTTAATTTCTGATACCATCTCTAATTTTTCATCTTCATCATCCTCACTTGTTAAAATGTCAGGATAAGCTTCAAGAATAGGAATAATTTTCTTTTCACCTAATCCTCTACCAAATATATTAGATGCATTCATCAAGTTAGGTAGACTAGTAGAGTCTATGGTTTCTTTAATATTAGTATGGATTTTTGTAGCTAGTTTTTCTTTAAAACCTTCAACTGTTAGGAAGTCATCTACTGACATAGCTAGAATCTGTGGGACAGTTTCAAAACCTGCTTCCATAATTCTCTTAATATTACCAGAACTAAGACCAGCTACACCAATATCTTTAAAGAAATATGCTACGTTTTTCATTTGTACTGTTTTGTTTGTAGATGCATTCTTAAGTATAATATCTACATGTGTTTTATTCCACTTGTATTCTTCATTAGGCATTTTAGGTTCAGGAGCAGGTTGTGTGACATCCATAATGTAAGGAATAACATCACCACTTCTNATAATTTGTACTACAGCTCCTATTCCNAGATTTTTCTCTTCTACAAAAGCAGCATTAAATGCTGTAGCATACTCAATTGTAACACCNCCNAATTNTATAGGTTCAATTCTAATTTTAGGTTTTAAGAATCCATCTTTACTAATAGACCAAATNACATCTACNACTTTTGCTTCAGCCATTTGATCTGATAAAATCATTTTAAATGCAAAAGCATGATCTGGATTACCAGACTGTCTAGGATAAATCATATTATGAGATACAATTACTCCATCAATTTCATATTCATAAGATTCACGCCAATTTACTAAAAGTTCAGAAAGCATCTCATTTGTAATATCGGTATGTTGTTCATTTAATGCTACTTTCACACCTCTTTCTTCTAGAAACTTGAACTGTTCACATGGAGGCATTTCAGGTTGAATACATTCATATGCTACAAAATCCAAGTATTTAATTTTTTTATCAATAGACAACTTGTTAACCATACCAGAAACTGTATTTCTAGGATTAGCATTTCCCTTGAAATGTTTATCAAAATTAGATTTTGATATAAGGAATTCTCCACGAATAACAATATCATTATCAGTTGGTAAATTTAGATGAGGAATCAAGTGACTCACATCTTGACCTTCTTTACCATTACCACGAGTATACAATTTTCCATTAGCTAATAAACCACTTACACCATCAAGTTTTGTACTCAAACAATACTCTTTTGGAGTATTATATTTTTTCTTCCACTTGGTTAATGCACCTGTATCTGGTTTAATTTTATCCATAGACCACATCTCATATGGTAGTTTTACTTTATTTTTAACTATTTCTTCACCATAATCAACTGGAGCACCGATTTCATCAAATACAGGATTTTGAGGATCAATACTTTCCAAGTATTCTCTTACAATGTCATATTGATTATCAGATAGGAATGGTTCGTCTGAGTTGTAATATGCATCATTAGCATCTTTAATTAATTTACTAATTTCATCAGTGGTCAATGCTTTAATTACATGAATACCATTTTTCTTAAAATTTTCAGCTATCTTTTTAGAGGAAACTGGTGATTTCTTTTTTAATGTTAATTTCTTTTTCTTTTTCTTAACAATCAATTTTTTCTTAGATTTTTCATCAGGAACATATTCAGAATCATTGTCTGATTCATCAATATCTGATTTAATATCTAGAATAGTATTTTCTTTAACAGTAGCAGGCATAATAACTACTGAATTTCCATCAATTCTTTCAGTTGGTTTCTTATATACCATATTCAAGAAGTCAAATATATCTTTTTCACTTGCAAATAAGGCAGGCGTTTCTAATGCCTTGCCTTTTTTGCCATTTACCATGTGATGAAATCCATGTTCATTAAGGGTATATCCCAAATCAAGAGCACGTTGTCTCATCATGGTATTAAAGAATTTACTACCAGTGAAATATAGAGTTGCAAAAGCATATTCTTTTGGTGGACTATATAGGAAATCTAATCTTCGTTGAGGAGTATTACTATTTAGTCTACCAATAACAAGAATTTTAATTTTACCATCAGTAAGTTTGTATGTAATAATTTTCTGATCAACTAAGAGATTTACAAACTCTTGTAGAATAGTAGAGTCATTTTCACTGGTAACAATAACATCAATATCACCCGATGTTTTTGCACCACGACGATAACTACCAACTATTTCAAAGTTAGCACCATTAAATTTATTAGAAATCTTAGCAAATTCATTTTTGAAAAGCTTTTCAAACTGTTCAATTTCATCTCTAGGAATTCTCAATAAGAGATCTTCATAGTATTGAAGTCCAACTTTTTGAGTATCATTTAATAGTTCATCTTGTCTTTCTCTAAGTTGTTCAATGGTTGAAATACCTAGATCAACAAGATCTCTAGCTTTTTTTGGACCTATACCATATACTTTAGTAAATATATTGACCGGATCTGCTCTAGCTTTTTCTAGAGCTTTAATAGTACCAGTTTTTTCATATTCTTGTAGTTTTGCAATCATAGTTTTACCTACACCAGACAATGATTTTAATACTGAAGGATCAGTAACAGGATCATTATATTTTGATATTGATTCGGCAGCACGACTATAAGCACGTGCTCTCATGGAATCACCTTTATTATACATAAGTGTTGATAACTCTTCTAAAAGGTTAACATAGATTTCTTTATGATCATTATTAGGTTTAGTCAAAGACTTAACCAATTTTAGTTCTTTTTTGTTTGAGCGAGTTGAGACAGGCATTTCTGTTGTATTTGTTAATGATTTGTTTTTAATAGTTTTGTTATTCAATTTTTTATTTAAACTAGTCACTAATTTAAGTTTTTTACGTTTCTTAAGTGTGGTTTTCTTTAAAGATTTAACTAATTTTAATTTTTTTGGCATTTAAAATTAGTTATTATTTTTTTTGTTTTTAATTTCACTAAAATAATGTTTTTTAAATGTATCCGATAATATACCATCTAAAACAGAACTAGTTTTTGGTTGTTCTATTTTAACTCCTCTTGCAATAGGTGTAAAAACTGTATTTTTTTCTTTTCGTTGATTTTTATTATTTGATTCCATATGAAATAAAATAATATTAAATTAATATAAATGTCCACGAAATTCTCTAGTTATGGAATAAGTCAAACATATGCAAATGGTGAAAAAATTTCTGATTTTTCATATGATGCTACATATGATGGTAAACATGCTAATATAGCAGCATCAAATGGTAATGTAAAGACTTTTGTTAGATTATCAAATAAGGATATTGAAGATTTAATGAATAATAAAAATACATCAAAAGAAGCACTACATGATAAAATAGCTAAGTTATCTAAAACAAAATCACGAAGAAAATCTCCAACTAAAAGTAAAACCAGACGAAGATCACTTATCAAGTCTAAAACATCTAAAAGAAAAAAACGTTATACGAAAAAGGGTAAACATTCAAAAACGAAAAGAGTTAATAGAAAAAGTATTCCAGCAATAGATCGTGAAATTATATGGTAATCTGTTTACCTGTTTGTAGGTAAATTTTACGACCTTCTTTACTAAGAACATTAGTTAAATAATATGATGAAGCGTATAAAATTTGAGTTTTTACCTCATCATTAGTTATACAATCAATGTAAAACTCTTTTACTTTTTTTAAATCATGAGTGAATGATTTTAATTTTTCTAATGTATCAAAATTAATATATGCTATTCTATGGCTTCTCTCAATTTTACGACCTCCAACAGTTTCATTAATAAAATAATAATTTGTAGCATCATTTTCTTCTATTAAATCAACTAGCATATTATTACATTTTGTGTAGCTGTTACCAGTTTTAATCTTAAACGAAACTTCTATGTTAAACCCCATTACATTTACTAAAGAAAATAATTATAATAAATTATTTTATGTAGGGACATGTTCTACCTACATAAAATATATTAAATTTCTTTATTAGATAATTTTTTTATTGATAATATTTCAATTTAAAGATACATAGATTATAATGTCATATAATGAAGTTGATCTTAACCTTGTTAATGGCTATGTGTGGTTTAACACAATCATACAGTTATGTTAAAGAATTGGACCTTGAAAAATATCAAGGAGCCTGGTATGAAGTATACGATGATATTTTTGATGAAACTTTCCAAAAAGGTGGAAGTTGTTTAAGAGCGGATTATAAAATTAATAATGAAGGAACTATTGATGTATTAAATAGGGAAGTAAATAAAATGAATGAAATTGAAAGTATTACTGGTAAAGCTTATTATGACGAAGGAAATTCAGGCGGTGAACTGACTGTTGCATTAAAAGGTACTCCTAGTCCTGCACCGTATTGGGTTGTTGAATTAGGTCCAGTTGTAGATGATTTATATGATTATGCAATTGTATCTGATAATAATAGAATATCTCTTTTTGTATTAGCTAGGGATGTAAATAAATTTTTAGAATTATACAATCAAGAAGTATTAGATAGTATCAATGACATGGGATTTACAAAATTTTATAATAAACCAAAACTTGTAAATCAAACAGATTGTCCCTACTAAAATTTTTAGATAAATAAAATAAAATTGATTTACAAAATAATATTATTTATATTTTAAAATCATGAGTGCTGAACAGTTTACCTATCTTGCTGAAAAGAACCCACATGAAAGGGATGATCATATAGTATTTGATGAACCAACACATGTTTATACAATTGACGGTGATTCAAACTATACATCAGTAACCACATTTAATCATTCTCATTTTGAGCATTTTGATGCTGATAAAATTATTGCAAATATGATGGCTTCACCAAAATGGCCACAGAGTAAATATTATGGAAAAACACCTGACGAAATTAAGGCTGGTTGGGATAAAAATCGTGATGAAGCTTCCACAGCAGGTACTGCTATGCATTTGGATATTGAAAAATTTTATAACAAGGTACCTGTAGAAAATAATTCCGTTGAGTTTTCGTGGTTTATGAATTTCCATGAGATGTTTAAAAATTCTCTAGAACCATGGAGAACAGAAATGATGGTTTGGGATAAAGATTATCGTCTAGCAGGATCTGTTGATATGATTTATGAAGATCCAGAAACAGGTGAATTGTCTATTTATGATTGGAAACGTTGTCGTGAGATAAAAAAGACTGATGGTTTTGGTAAATGTGGAAATAAAGCATGTATAGAACATTTACCAGATACAAACTATTGGCATTATTGTTTGCAATTAAACACCTATAAACATTTGATTGAGAAAAATTATGGGAAGAAAGTAAAAGAAATGTACCTTGTATGTTTACATCCTAATAATCAAAATAAAAATTTTCAACGAATTAAGGTTTGTGATTTGAGTCAAGAAGTCAATGATTTGTTAGAATTAAGAAAACAGGACTTAAACAAATAATTTTATTTATATGTATAAAATGAATCATTGTGATGGATTTTTTTCTTGTTTAACTGTAACATTAGTTAACACAATATATGCTAGTATTATTTGTTCAATAGGCTTCACGCTAGGATTTGTAGTTGTAGCTACATTAGTACATGATAAAGAGCCTGAAAATGTAAAAGATAATTCTGATTCTGATTCTGAAGAAGATGAAGAAGATGAAGAAAGTGATTCTGTAAAGTATTGTAAAAAATATTGGGAAGAATATAATAATTTAACTAATAAAGATCTTAGCGAAGAAGATATATCTAGTATAGAAAAATGTTTGGTAATTGATACTTTACCTTTTTATGGTGGTATTCATATGAGATATAATAAAGAATATAATGGTTATCACTATTATAACGATAGAGGTGCTAATATTCCTTACAAGATGTTAGCAACTGTAGCTAGAAAATTTGTTACTACATTTGATTGTAAATCTCTATATATAAATTTAAATGATGAATTAGAAAAAAGTAAAAAGGTACTTGAGGAAGTAGAACGTAGAATTAAAGATCCTACTGAAGAAGAAATAAAAGAAAGTGTCTTCGCTAATTTGAAAAAAACTCGTGAAATTGGTCTATCTAAAGAGAAAAAGGATGAATACCTAATCAAAGGAAACTTTATTAAATTTAAATATATGGGTAAAGTTTCTGATTTGGAAGTATTTAAGAAAAAAGCACAAGATGAAAAGGTTGATATAGAAACAAAACCTAAAGTAATAGATTTTGCTACATTTAAGAATATGTTTAGTTTAAGCAAAACTGATAAAGATAAAGATGTATAAAAATATTCCAAATATAATATAGTAATGGATAACGAACTATATTATAACAAATATTTATTTAATCAAAAAGGTGGTAATAGTGAACCTGTATCAACATATGATCTTAGTAATAAAAATAGAAGTACATCTAGATCTGATAATATTGTTGATGCTAGTAAAGATTTAGCTTTAACAGCTGCTAACGCAGTAGGAGTAATTGCTAGTAAATTTGCTCAAAAAGGATTAAAAGAAGGCACTGAATTTGTGGAAAAAGGACTTGATAAGGCTTTAGGATTAGATCCTAATAAAACTCTTGAAGATCAAGCAAAAGATGTCGCTTTAAAAGTTAAAGAAAAAGGACAATTAGCAATAGAAGTGGCAAAAAATCCAGATTTTAAAGAAGGAATTACAGATGTTGCACAAGCTAGTGGTATAATTTTAGATGCGGCTGTTGAAGAAATACAGCCTGTTATTAATGTTGCCATTGAAAAAACAGGTGATACATTAAAAAATAATAGTGAAAAACTTGCTCAAACAGCAGTAAATGTTGGTACTGGTGCTATTATGGCTGCTGCTGATGCTGTTCCTGGTTTAGGTACTGCTTTACAAGTTGCTAAAACAACTGGTGATGTAATAAAAGATGGTGCTGAAGTAATAGGAGATACTAGTAATACTTTTACTGAAATAACAAGTCAAGCTAATAGTGCTGCTCAAAAAACCATAGATTCTACTAAAGAAGCACAAAGCAAAATTAGTAATGCTAGCAGTAGAATAGTAAAAGCTATTAATGAAGTTACTGAAATGATAGAAAAAGGACAAGGGGCTATAGAGAAAGGGGCTAGTTTGAATGATGTGAAAAAATTAACCACTGCATCTTTAGGTAAAAAAATGAATTCTATTAAATCTCAAGCTAGTAAAAATTTAGTAGACATTGGTGCTGAAGCTACTGGTATGAAAAATACAGTGAAAGCTGCTAGAGCTCTAGGTATGTCAGATGAAAATATATTAAAAAAGTCAGCTAAGATAGCTAGTAAAAGTGCTTCTATTGGTGGTGGTAAAACTAGAAAAAAAAGAAAAAGAAAGAGTAAAACTAGAAATAAAAGACGACATCGTAATAAATCTAGAAAAGGTAAACGAAGTCGTAAATCATTTAGTTAATAACTGTTGCTCTTGTTTTTCTTTGAATTTTAAAAATCCAATACTTTTTTCTAAATCAAAAGATGTACCTAGATGATCTTTCGCTATCTCGTATGCTTGTTTATTTCTTTCATCTAAACTATTTATGTATTCACTTAACAAATTAGCTCTTTCTGGAGCTTTCTTAACTTTAA
>NYSP01000041.1 GCA_002683115.1 Gammaproteobacteria bacterium | reverse complement strand
AAACATCTGTGGATGTAGCAGCTCCCGGCGTGCACATCTTAAGCACATACACCAACCCCGCATATGGGCATATGCAGGGAACCTCAATGGCAACTCCATTTGTTTCTGGTCTTGCTGCGTTACTTAGAGACTCTAAGTCAACAAGGGATAAACCTGCAACGAATGAAGATTTAGTATCAGTTTCACCAACAGTAAATGTCATCACTTCTGATGCACCACCACCGTCAAAGTATTTTCCCGTTTGGTATGTTGCTTCTGTACCACTGTAATCATCTTTTGTGATGATGTTGATAACACCAGCAATCGCATCTGAGCCATAAACAGCAGATGCACCATCCCTTAGGATTTCAACTCTTTCTACCATAGCAGAAGGTATTGAGTTTAAGTCAACAGAACCATTAGCTCCTTGACCTGAGTTTACCCATCTCCTGCCATCAACAAGGATCAAGTTTCTACCTGAACCAAGATGTCTCATATCGATTCTAACCGCACCAGAACCACCATTGTTATAGTTTCTGGATAGACCAGAACCTTGGCTAGGTAATTCTAGAAGGATTTCACCGATTGAGGCTTTACCCGTTACTGCAATATCTTCTGCAGTAATTTCTGTCACTGGTGCGAAAGAATAAAGGTCTGAACTTTTAATCTTTGAACCGGTAACAACAACTTCCTCAACATCACCATCTTCTTCTTGAGCTACAACACCCAAAGAAAAAGTAGCTAGCACGAGCAAGCTCAATAAATATTTGAATATATTCATATTAATACCTTTTTAAAAAGTTAATATGCTTCAATAATACCGAATTTGCCGGTTTTAAGATACTTTTTAGCAACATAAATGTCACAAAAAANGCATTTTTCATTAAATATTCAATAAAATTTGATTTTTCTTGCAAAAAATAAGGGTTTCAAGCGTTTTTTGTAAAATTTTATAAATACAAAAAATAAACTATAATTCACCCATGGTTAAAGGTAAAAAAATACTCGTTGTAGGGTTAGCAAACAAATATTCAATTGCAGCTGCAATCTCAACCTCCTTAGCAAAAAATGGTGCAGAACTGGGTTTCAGCTATCAGAATGAGAGGTTCGATAAATTTATAAATGAGTTCTCATCAGAAAATAATGGAAAATTCACGCAAATATGTGATCTTTCAAAGGATGATGACATAGAAGAGCTTATTAAAAAAGCTGTCAGTGAGTGGGGCCAAATTGATGGAATTGTTCACTCTGTTGGTTTTGCACCAGCTGATCAAATANCAGGAAATATTGAGGACTGCATAACTAGAGAGGGTTTTCAAATTACACATGATGTGAGTTCATATAGTTTTTCAGCGCTTATTAAAGAAGCTTACCCACATATGAGCGATAGTAGCTCTATCATTACTTTGACATATATTGGCTCACAGGAAGCGACACCAAATTACAATGTTATGGGTATGGCTAAGGCTAGTCTTGAAGCAAGCGTAAGGTATTTCTCTTCTACACTTGGAGCAAAAGGAATTAGAGTAAATTCAATATCTGCTGGTCCCATTAAAACTTTAGCTGCTTCTGGTATAAAAGGTTTTAAATCTATGCTTAATAAACATGGAACAANCACACCTTTGGCGAGGAATATTACTGCCGAAGAAGTAGGAAATACTGCTACATTCTTGTTGAGTGATTTATCAAGTGGTATTACAGGTCAGACTATTTATGTTGACGGCGGCTATAATATTCAGGCTACGAGTTTTGATTAGCAAATTGATTACTAATTGATATCGTCTCATCAAAGTTATATTTTTCTCTCAAGTCATTAAAAATCAGCTGTAAATTTGATCTTCTTGATTCTTGAATAATTGATAAACGATCTTCTTCTGAAACATCCTCACTATCTCCTTTCATTCTGTCTTCAACCATATAAATAATTAGACCTTCTGGAGTTAACTCTTTCTTTATTACACCTACATCTGGGTCATTAAAGATTACGCCCACAAGTGCATTCGATAATAATGATGTTGATCGATTGATTCCTTTAAAATTCTCTACTTTTACGTTAACCACATTCAATGTTTGAGCAAGACTATCTTCATTGAGCTCAAATTCCGTTGTGCTTGCGTANATATCTGCCAGTGCATTTGATTTTAATTCTTCTAATAAGGAATTTTGAACAGAAGCCTTAGCTTCTTCGAATGGAATAAATGAACTATTTTCAGATTCATATACATAAACAAACTTATAATTCTGAGAGGAAACTTCAAGCGGACTTGACCAAGAACCAACTTCTGTTGATATTACAGCTGCTGAATTTTCTTCTGAAAATGGAAGACTATCTACAGAAATTCCTACAATGTCATTCATAGCAATACTATTAGTTTCGGCATAAGAAAGTGCCTCTTCTTTTGTAAAATTTGAAAAAGTAAGATTACTTGCTACTTGCGCGACCTTGTCTTCAAACTTTATCTGTTTTAATTCTTGTGTTAGTTCAGATCTTTTATCTTCGAGCGAAATAGTCTCACCACCTTTAAGTTCTGTGACTTTCAAAAAGTGGCTATTGCCTTCAAAAGAAATTGCACTTGAAATCATTCCTAATTCAAGGCTTGAAATTATATTTTCGAATTCTTCTGGGAATACTTCCCCGTTTGTAAAGCCTAGATCACCATTTACGTCAATGGTGCCCAAATCGTCCGAATAGTTAGTTACTAATTCTGAGAAATCATTGGTTTCAAGCAAGCTTTCAACTTCATTTACTTTTGACTGGTATTCATCAGAATTTTCATAATTGCTACCAATAACCATAATATGAGATATTCGTTTCTCAGGTGCAGGTGTATTTTCAGAAAATAAACTGTAAGCATTCAGCACATCTTCTTCTTCAATTATTAAATCTAGAGTATTAATATCTAAATCTAGAGTTAAAAAGGATCTTTTTTCAGGAATTAAATAATTCGAAAGGTTTTCATTATAGAAAAAGGATAAAGCTTCCTCAGTAATATCAAAATCATCAGAAATGTTTTTATTATTTAAGTTCGCAAAAGTTATTGATCTTCTCTCTGTAAGTAAATCAAGATATTGATCTATTTGCTTGTCATAAGAACTTGATGTTGCACTTAAAAGTTGCACAGCCAAATTTAATTTCAAGTCAGATTCAAAGTCCTCAACTAAATCATCCTTTGTTAAATTAAAATTTATAAGATAGTTCTTAAACAGATCTTGATTAAATTCTCCATCAAGTTGAAATGCTTCAAGTTTTGAAAGCTCATTCTCAACATAATTAAGAGGAATATCTAAATCTAAATCGTCAAAAAAGTTAATAAGAGTGTATTTTTCTATTAACGAATTATTCGTTAAATTCTGGACAGCATCTATTATTGTTGGATCTGAAAAATTTACACCAGCTCCAAATTGATCTCTTAAACTTTGCTCTACTTGTGATTTGGTCCTGAAATATTCAGATTGGGAAATGCCGTAGTCACCTATTTGAGCATAGTTATTAGTATTAAAAGTTTGCGTAAATGTAGGTAGCCCCAGGAACGCGAACGTTAGGGCAACAAGACCTAGAAAAGAAAAGGCTACAATTCCTTGTAGCCTCTCCCGTAAGAAACTGATCACTCAGTTAAATTTAGTTTACTGAAGCTTTAAGTGCTTTACCTGCTTTAAAAACTGGTACATTAGCTGCAGGTATGTGAATCTTTTGTGAAGGATTCTGAGGGTTTATCCCTTCTCTCGCAGCTCTGTGTCTTACAGAAAATGTTCCGAATCCTACTAGTGATACAGAGTCACCTTTAGCAAGTGCGCCTGTCACAGCATCTACAACAGCATCTAATGCTTTAGCAGCATCAACTTTAGTGCTACCAGTCTCGCTGGCAACTTGATCAATTAAATCAGCCTTATTCATAAAATCTCCTCAAAATGCCTTGTTACAGGCTTTTAATAACATTAGACCCTAAAAATCAATAAATCAAGATTTTTCTGCTAAATTTAGTAACTTTATTTAAGGGGGTTTTTCTTGACTTTGTTGGTTAGGAATGCTCTAAACAAGCGCCTCTTTCAATACTTCTTTGATATTTTTAACAGAAATAATTTTTAAATCTTTTAGTATGTTTGATTCAATTTCCTCTAAATCACCCAAATTTTCTTCAGGGATTATTACATTTGAGATTCCACTTCTCTTAGCTGCGATGAGTTTTTCTTTCAATCCACCGATCTTTAACACTTTCCCCGCGAGAGTTATTTCACCTGTCATAGCTAAATCAGCTTTTACTTTCTTTTTAGTTGCAAGTGAAGTGATTGCAGTACACATTGTAATCCCTGCACTAGGACCATCTTTTGGTGTTGCTCCCTCTGGAACGTGAATATGTATGTCATGTTTCTCAAAATATTCAGAAGAAACTTTTTTATCAACTGCAATATTCTTTGCAACAGTTAAAGCAGCTTGGATAGATTCTTGCATAACATCTCCAAGTGAACCTGTTTTTATAACCCTGCCTTTTCCTGATGTCACTGCGGCTTCTATCTGCAATAGCTCACCACCTACAGAAGTCCAAGCCAACCCATTTACTTGTCCTAAAGAATTTTCTGCGTCGTGCTGACCATATTTGAAAGGCTCTGCACCTAAAATATTTCTGACAACTCTGTTATCAATTAATTTTGTCGCTTTAGCTCCTAAAGATAAGTCCTTAACTTTTTTTCTACAGACTTTATTTATTTGCCTGTCTAAATTTCTTACCCCTGCTTCTCTGGTATAGTTCCTGATAATTTTTAAAATTGCATTATCACTAAAGGTTATCTCTTTTTCTTTGAGGCCATTCTTTTCCTTATTTTTTGGGACAAGATAATTTTTAGCGATATTTAATTTCTCATCTTCAACATAACCAGGCAATCTTATAATTTCCATTCTGTCTAGCAGTGGTGGTGGAATATTTAATGAGTTGGCAGTACATATAAATAGAACCTCTGATAAATCATAGTCAACCTCTAAGTAGTGATCATTAAAAGTATTATTTTGTTCAGGGTCTAGTACTTCTAAAAGTGCAGAGCTTGGGTCTCCTCTGTGGTCCATACCCACCTTATCAATTTCATCAAGCAGGAATAGTGGATTTTTAACTTTGCCTTTGGATAATTTCTGAATTATTTTTCCAGGCATTGACCCAATATAAGTTTTTCTGTGCCCTCTTATTTCTGCTTCGTCTCTTACACCACCCAAAGATAATCTTGAGAACTTTCGGTTCACTGCTCTTGCAATAGATTCTCCTAAGGAAGTTTTACCAACCCCCGGTGGTCCCACAAAACACAGAACAGGAGCTTTCATTTTGCTCACTCTTTTCTGCACCGCAAGATACTCGAGTATTCTCTCTTTCACCTCTTTCAGTCCGTAGTGATCTTCGTCTAATATTTCTTTTGCTTTTTTTAGATCGAGATTAATTTTTGTTGANTTNCCCCACGGTACATCCAGAATTGTTTCAATATAAGTTCTCACCACAGTAGCCTCTGCTGACATCGGTGACATTTGTTTTAACTTAGAAAACTCAGTATTTACCTTTTCAAGCGCTTCCTTAGAAAGTTTTGTTTCTTCAATTTTTTTTGCGATTTCATCGAGCTCGCTTTTCTCCTCACTAATATCTCCAAGTTCTTTTTGAGCTGCTTTAATCTGCTCATTCAAAAAATATTCTTTCTGAGATTTTTCCATTTGTTTTCTGACTCGACCACGNATTCTTTGCTCGACTTCGATGAGCTCAATTTGAGCTTCCAGAAGACTAGAAAGAAATTCTGAACGTTCTACAACGTCAAGTTTTTCTAGAATTTCCTGTTTGTCTTTTATTGATAAGTGAATGTTTGAAGAAATNACATCAACAGCTTTTGATAAACTGCCCATCGATTCAACTTGATTAATTATTTCATGTGAAACTTTCCTNGAAACTGAGACAAATTCNGTAAACTGATTTTTAATAGTCGAAAGAAGGTCTCTCTCATACTTTGAATCATCAATTACCTCATCAATCTTTTCAATTTCAGCAAAATAACCTTCATCGGTTGTAATTTTGTCTAACCTCGCTCTTTGAATACCCTCGACTAAAATCTTTACCGTTCCATCAGGAAGCTTAATCATTTGCAATAAAGTTGATAGAGTACCAATCTNNGGTAAATCTTTAATTGTTGGTTCCTCGTTAGATGGNGAATTTTGTGCTATCAAGAAAATCTTCTTATTACTTCTCAAAGCATCTTCTAAAGAAAAGATTGATTTCTCTCTACCAACAAACAAAGTTGAAACCGTGTTAGGAAAAATTACGACATCCCTCAACGGAATCATAGGCATTTTCAATTTAGTCTTTANCTCTTCAGATTCCATTNATTAACTGCTCTTTTTTAAGACTCTAAGTGGCTGAGATCTTTTTTCTACAACTTTCTCGTCTATGGTGATTTTATTAACATTTTTTTCTGAGGGAAGATTGAACATTGAGTCTTGCAAAATGTCTTCAAAAATTGATCTAATAGCTCTTGCTCCTGAAGCGCTAGCCTTAGCCTCTTTTGCAATAGCCTTGAATGCTTCTGGGGTAAAAGCCAGTTCCATATTNTCCATTTTAAAAAGATATTTATATTGATCGCTTATGGAATTTTTNGTCTCNGACATAACTTTCACAAGTTCATCTTCACTTAATTCCTCCAAGGCTGCCATTACAGGAAATCGCCCAATAAATTCAGGAATTATTCCGTATTTAATTAAATCCTGAGTCTTAGCTTTTTTAAACGATGAGCCTTTTGTATTNTCATTTATGGNTTTTATATCNGAATTNAAACCTATNGCTTTATTAGACATNCGTTTTTCAATTTGTTCCTCAAGCCCATTAAAAGCTCCNCCACAAATAAATAAAATATTTTTTGTATTAACACTCAAAAATTCTTGCTGAGGATGTTTTCTTCCACCTTGAGGTGGTATCGANGCTACTGTACCTTCAATTATCTTTAATAGTGCTTGTTGNACNCCTTCGCCAGATACATCTCTTGTNATTGAAACATTTTCGCCNTTCTTCGAAATCTTATCTATCTCATCNATATAAATNATTCCTCTTTGGGCTCTCTCNATNTCATAGTTNGCATTCTGAAGGAGTTTTTGAATNATGTTNTCTACATCTTCTCCCACGTAACCAGCTTCAGTTAGCGAGGTTGCGTCAGCTATTGCAAATGGCACATCAAGATAATTTGCTAGAGTTTGGGCCAAAAGTGTTTTTCCTGATCCTGTTGGNCCAAGCANCATAACATTGCTTTTCTGAACGTCGACACCTTCTGTTTTTACCTTTGAGAAAACTCTTTTGTAATGGTTATANACCGCTACNGATAATTTCTTTTTGGCATCNTCTTGACCAACAATAACTTCATCAAGGTAAGAATAAATTTCTTTGGGTTTTGCTACTTCCAATGTTGCTGGTTCTTCAGCTTTTTGTTCTTCAACTAAAATATCATTACAAAGATCCACGCACTCGTTACANATATAAATGTTAGGTCCTGCGATAAGCTTTTTNACNTTTTCCTGTTTTTTNCCACANAAAGAACAATTCAATTTNGTTTTATTTTCTTCCACTATTTTCGTTCCTTTANNATTTCATCAATAATTCCGTACTTTGCGGCTTCTTCTGCATTCATAAAGAAGTCCCGTTCAGTGTCAGCTTGTATTTTTTTCAGCGGTTGCTTTGTTTTTTCAGCAAGAATTTTATTGAGCTTATCTTTCAAAGTTAATATCTCTTTGGCTTGAATTTCTATGTCAGTGGCTTGGCCCCTAGCACCTCCAAGAGGCTGATGAATCATCACCCTGCTATTTGGGAGAGCAAATCTTTTTTTCTTAGCGCCATTAGCCAATAGCACTGCACCCATGCTAGCCGCCTGCCCAAAACAAACAGTTGAAACATCACATTTTAGATAATTCATAGTATCTAGAATTGATAGTCCTGAGGTAATCACTCCACCTGGTGAATTGATGTACATGTAAATGTCTTTCTTAGGATCTTCTGATTCTAAAAACAGTAATTGTGCAACAACTAAGTTCGCAACATAGTCATCTATGCCACCAA
>NYSP01000040.1 GCA_002683115.1 Gammaproteobacteria bacterium | reverse complement strand
AAAAATAAACTTGAGCTAAGAGGTTATGTAGGCAATCTAGATGAAATAATTAATAAAAATGATAGAAAAAATTCTATCCAAGTAAAGCTTGATGAATTAAAGAATAGCAAAAATACAATATCGAAAGAAATCGGTTTATTGGCTCAAAAAGGAGAGGCAATAGACAAACATAAACAACAATCAGACTCGATTTCGGATGAGATTGAAATTCTTCAAAAAGAATTTGATGCTGTAAAAGAAGAACTTACCGAAGAACTTCTTTCAATCCCAAATCTTCCTGATAAAGATGTTCCTGAAGGTTCAGATGAATCCGATAACCTTGAACTTGAACAAAGAATTTTTACTCAAAATACAGAAGGTCCAGATCATGTTGAGATAGGGGAATTATTAGGTTTGCTTGATTTTGAAACAGCCAACAAACTTACTGGATCAAGATTTGTGGTTATGAGGGGCCAGCTTGCTGAACTGCACAGAGCTTTAATTCAATTTATGCTCAGCGAAGCTAAATCGAAAGGCTATGATGAGTATTATGTTCCTTTCATAGTTAATGCTGAAAGTTTATTTGGAACTGGCCAACTGCCAAAGTTTGAAAATGATCAGTTTAAAGTTGGTGATGATAAATATCTAATACCAACAGCTGAAGTTCCTTTAACTAACATCTATAGAAATAAGACTATTGAACAAGATTCATTACCAATTAAGATGACCGCACATACACCATGTTTCAGAGCAGAAGCAGGTAGCTATGGTAGAGATACTCGCGGAATGATCAGACAACATCAATTTGAAAAGGTTGAGTTAGTTAAATTTGTTCATCCTGATTCTTCAGAACAAGAGCTTGAAGATCTAGTAAATGATGCAGCTTCCATATTAGATAAATTAGAGCTTTCGTACAGAAAGGTTGTGCTTTGTACCGGTGATCTAGGTTTTTCTGCAGCCAAAACTATTGATTTAGAAGTTTGGTTACCTAGTCAAAATTGTTTTCGAGAAATATCATCATGTTCGAATTTTAGAGATTTTCAGTGTAGAAGAATGAATACTAAAGCCAAAGACGGTAAAAATAAGTATTTTCTACATACTTTGAATGGTTCAGGCTTAGCAGTTGGTCGAACACTGCTAGCAATTCTTGAAAACCGCTATGAAAAAGGGGTTGGAGTGCATATTCCACCTGTGCTTAAGCCTTTTGTAAATTTTGAAATTATAGAAATAGTAAAATAAGTCACAAGAATTTCACATAACTGTTAACTCTTCTTCTTCTTTAGTTATAAAATAGAGTAAGTATCGAAGTGAGAGGTATTTTATGAAAAAAATTCTTTTAACGCTTAGTTTAGCGTTAGTTTCGTTGTTTGCAGTATCCCAAGTTGATGTTAGGTCAGCTATCAAGGGGTATGTAACCGATGCATCAGGACCTGTAGCAGGCGCTGATGTTGTCGTGGTTTATACACCAAACGGTTCTACTGATCGAGTTGTAACCAATGCATCAGGTGGCTTTGTTATTAATAACCTTGCTCCTGGCGGCCCATATACAGTTACTGTAACAAAGGCTGGTTATGCAGATGCAAAGGCAATGGATGTTTTCACAAAATTTAGTGAAACATCAAGTGTTGATGTATTTTTAGCTGCAGAATTTGAAGAGGTTGTTGTTAGTGCACAAGCTCTGGAGAGTACAATTAGATTTGGTAATGGAACTGTATTTGGTGAGGATGTTATTGATGGGCTTCCATCATCTGACAGAGGTATTCAAGACATTGCATCTCTAGACCCTAGAGTTGCAGTAGGTCAAGCTGAAGACTTCTTCTCATTGTCTGTTATGGGTAGTAACCCAAGAACAAATGATATTACTATTGACGGTGTATCTGTTAATGACGCATTTGGTCTGAATGACAGTGGTCAGCCAACTCTAAGAAACTCATTTTCAATAGAAACTGTTAAACAGCTTTCTGTTGATGTTGTTCCTTTTGATGCCTCAAGAGGTGGATTTACAACTGGTAGTGTTAACGCAGTTACTAAATCAGGAACAAATGAATTTGAAGGTGATTTCTACGTCTACAGTAGAGATGAAGCAATGGTTGGTCAAGATGCTTTCGGAAACGATCCAGATGTTTTTGTTGAGGATACACTTGGATTTAGTTTAGGTGGTCCAATTATTCAGGATAGAGCATTCTTCTACTTTAACTATGAAAGTTTTGAACAAACATATCCAGCCTTTTATGGTCCGGCTGGTAGTGGTGCTACCAGAGAAGCATATTTTGTTACCCAAGCGTTAGTAGACAGAGTAAGAAACTCAGCCTTAAACCTCTATGGTTTTGATATAGGTAATTACAACACTGAACAAAATAATCAATCCGAAAACACTTTCGTTAAATTGAACGTTCTGCTGAATGATAATCACGAAGCTGAACTTTCATACATTGATACAACTTCAAACCTTGTGAAAGTTCGTGGTAATCCACCATTTGGTTTTGCTTTAGACAGCCAATGGTATGATGACAAACAAGCACTCGAAGTTCTAACAACAAAATTATTTAGTACATGGAGCGATAAGCTATCAACACAGATGACTTATTCAACCAGAACACAAACAGATAATCAGGACCCATTCAGAGGAGATGATTTCCCATCTGTGTCTATTGTTATTAACAATGGTGACGGAACTTGTGTCGGTAGCTCAAACTGTACAAACCCATTTAGAACCATTTGGGGTTCTGCTAGAAGTGGACAGTATGAAACACTGAGATTTGGTCAAGACCAATTCAGATACAATAATGAGATCATAGTTGATTCAAATCAATTCTCATTTAAAGGTTTCTATGCTGCATCTGCAGACCATGACATAAGTTTTGGTTATGAGTCTAGTGAAGAAGATATTATGAACTCATTTAGAGTTTGTGGTGGTGGTTGTTATGGTTTCTCAGGCATTGATGCTTTTGAAGCAGGTACACCTATTTACTACTTGCTCGAAGGTGGTGTTGGTGGTGTCATCGGTGGTGATGCTGTTAACTGGGTACTTGAGAAATCTTCAATGTTTTTACAAGACGAATGGAGAGTTAATGACAAACTGAATGTTCTTATCGGTTATAGAGTTGATTGGACTGAATCTGATTCAGCACCTAACGCAAATGCTGATTATCTAGCTGCAACAGGCTACAGAACAGATGTTAGAATCGATGATGAAGTTACTGCAGGTAGATTTGGTTTTGATTATGATGCTACAGATGCCTTCTTTGATGGCTTCTTAAATGGAGTAACTTACGACTGGTTACCAATTGAGTCTGTAACACTTAGAGGTGGCTACGGAAGATTTGTTGGTAGACTGCCAAACGTATGGGTATCAAATTCCTTCAGTAATGACGGTGGTATCAATAAAGCCGAATTTGAGGCTTTCACTTTTGATGGAACACCTATTGACGGTGTAATTTTTGATCCGAATGCTAATGATCAAAGTAGAGCTGATAGACTAACAGCATCAGCTGGTGGTGACGTTAACTCACTTGATCCTGATTTTGGTTTACCAGTGTCAGATAGAGCTGCATTAGCAGTGGACTTCGCACTTGAAGACGGAGCATTTTTAGGTATTGAATTCAACAAGGACTCAGTCGATAGAGCTTTTGCTTATATTGATCCAGCCCTTGAAGGAAATGTTGCAGGCACATTGCCGGACGGAAGAACTTACTACAACAATAGTGAGGGAGACCTTCATACAACATTTACAGATCTTGGTGAAACTTNNTCTAAGTCTGTTAAATACTCAAAATCAATGCTTGATGATAAGTTAAAACTTTACTTAGCATACTCTGATACAAGAGCAGAAGATGTGTTTGCCGCAGGTTCTTCAACACAAGGATCTAACTATGGTAAATATGCTACGTGTAATAACCAATTCCATCCAAATCTATGTACCAAACCTTCACTTTGGGGTGCAAGTACAAGATATGTTGGAACACTTGATTACACAGCTGATATCTTCGGAGCTGATAATCCTACAAGATTCTACCTATATTGGTTAAGAGAATCAGGTAGAAGATTCAGTTATACCTATGACTCAAACATCATAGGTGATGGTTACAGAGATGAAAGAGATCTATGGTATGTTCCAACAGGACCAAACGACCCATTAGTGTCATTTAGTGATGATACTGGTGATGCTTTCTACGCATATGTAGATAGATACTTGAGCAAATATAAGGGCCAAGTTGCACCAGCAAATGCGTTTGAATCTCCATGGAAAACAAGAATGGATCTTAAGATTACACAAGAAATTGCTCTGCCAGATACACCATATATTGGTGATGCAAAAGCAGAACTGTTCTTGGATATCTACAACTTCGGTAATTTATTGGATGACGAAAATGGCCNNATNTACGACGCTGGTTACTTAGGTGTAACTAAGAGTCTTGATGTGGTTGTTAATGCTGACAATACATACACTTATTCAAACTTTGATGACGGACATCTTAGATACAGAAATGGATCAAGATTCGTATCAGTTTGGAAAGCTATGATTGGATTTAAGCTTAGCTTCTAATAAATACTCGATACTACTAAAGGGCAACGAAAGTTGCCCTTTTTTTTTCCTTCAAGAAATCGGTATAATGTATCATGCATAAAATTCCAACTATCTCATTTTCAGACCTTAAAGATGCAAATAGTGATGTGCTTGAATTCTTAACGAATTCACTAAATAACAATGGTTTTTTTATTGTTAACAATCATCCCATTGATTTAGCTCTTATTAAGAGTGCCTTTACAGTAGCAGAAGATTTNTTTGGTTTACCTTATGAAACAAAAAAACAATATCATCTTCCAGGCACTAATGGTGCAAGAGGATATACACCATATGGAATCGAAACTGCATTAAATGAAAAGGTAGCTGATCAGAAAGAATTTTGGCACCAAGGTTCAACCTCAAACGAATCATTAATGAAAAATGTATACGTTGATGAAGTGAGATCATTTTCTGATTTAGATACTCTTTACAAAGAATTTGAAAACATGGGTATTGAAATCCTTAAATCTTTCATGAACTTTGATATGGACTTTAATTCCGATCTGGGAGATTCAGCAAAAGATGGCAATTCAATTTTAAGACTTATTCATTACCCAGCAACTGATGGTCAAAATAAACATAGAGCAAGAGCACACAACGATGTAAACCTCATAACCTTATTAATAGGAGGTAATGAAGCCGGGCTAGAGGCTCAAGATAAACAAGGTAACTGGGTTGAATGCAATTGTGATGAAAATGAGATCATTTGCAACATAGGAGATATGCTTGAGATCATGTCAAATGAAAAACTCTCGAGCACTCCTCATAGAGTAGTTTCAAAAGGAAATGAGGCTAAATCACGATATAGTATTCCTTTTTTCCTTCATCCGAGGCCAGAGATTCTTCTTAACAAAGAAGGAGACCTTACGGCAGACGAATTTTTAACAAAAAGGCTTGAAGCAATAAAATTAAATTAATGGAATATTATCTTCAAATATTACTTGGCTTAGTTGTTTTGATAGGGGTTGTTGTACCTATGTCTACAGATATGAAGGCAATAAAAATAAAAAATATCATCGCAGCTGTGGTTGTGATGGTACTTTTTGGTTTTATTCTTTTAAATGATTATGTAGCCGGATTTTTTGAAGTAATTAGTGCAGGAGTTGCTAAATTATCTGCTGCAACTGCTGAAGGTACATCATTTGTATTTGGTTCACTGTTTGAACAACATCCATACGCATTTGCTCTTAACGTATTGCCTTTAATAATTGTTATGTCTTGTTTAAGTGCTTTATTGTGGCACTGGCGTGTACTACCAATGGTTATAAAGGGGCTTTCCTATGTCTGTGAAAAACTTTTTAATTTAGGTGGGCCAATATCATTTGGTGCAGCAGCAAATGTCTTTGTAGGACAAGTAGAAGCGCCGTTATTTGTAAAACCTTACCTATCAAGAATGAGTAAGAAAGAACTGCTTATTCTTATGACAGCAGGAATGGCAACGGTTTCAGGCTCGGTGATGATTGCTCTTGCAGGTGTGCTCGAGAATCAATTCGAGGGCATAAATATTGTTCAACATTTCCTAACAGCTTCAATTCTATCCATACCAGGCGCAATTATGTATGCAGAAATCATGTATCCATCAAATGATATTACTCACCATATAGAAGATGCAAAAGAAGAAAAAATTTATGCCGGCTCAATGGATGCTATTACAAAAGGAACAAAAGATGGTCTAAATATAGCTGTGAATGTTGCTGCGATACTAATTTCAGTGCTTGCTCTAGTTTCTATTGTCGATGGAACTTTAAGTTTGATGAAGGACGATTTATCTTTACAAATGATCCTTGGATGGATTTTTGCACCCATTTGTTGGTTGCTTGGTGTGCCATGGTCTGAAGCCCCAGCGGCAGCTGAATTATTAGGTATAAAGATTGCTACAAATGAATTTGTAGCTTATATACAGCTTGGCAGTTTAGAACCAGAATATTTTTCAGATAAAACAAAGGTAATTATTCTCTACGCTCTTTGCGGGTTTGCAAATTTCTCAAGCGTTGGAATATTAATATCTGGGATAGGTGCTATGGCGCCAGAAAGAACATCTGATTTAATTCAAGTTTCTGTAAAGGCTCTAATTGGTGCGACGCTTGCTTCTTGTCTTACAGGTTTAGTTGCTGGTTTATTTGTCTAAATAAGCCCTGTAAGTTTACGGAAATGCTTCCTGCAATAAACTTTATACTTGTCACCACCAATAACTACTTGTTCTCCCTCGGTAATCAATTTTCCATCTAGATATCTTGCTATAAGAGTGGCTTTTCTCGAACAGTTTTTGTATTCACAAATAGTTTTTAATTCAACTAAATTATCTGCATAAGCTAATAGTGCTGAGCTGCCAGAAAATAACTCTCCTCGAAAATCAGTTCTAATTCCATAACACATAACTGGTATGTTGTATTTATCGCAAACAAAACATAATTCTTTTACTTGGGATAAGGTAAGAAATTGGGCTTCATCTACAAGTATGCAGGAAATCTTTTCTTCTGATTTGTCTAAGAAAAAATCTTTAAAATTGAATATTTCGCTAAATGCGTGAGCTTTCTTTTCAAGACCTAATCTTGAATGAATCGAACCATTATGTAATTCCGCATCAACTTTTGGAGTAAAAAGATATGTCTTCAGTCCTCTTACTTCATAGTTATGATTAGATTGAAGCAGGGAAGTAGATTTTCCTGCATTCATAGTTGAATAATAAAAGTGAACTTTGGCCAAGCTTAATTTTTATCCTTTTTAAATAGATTCTTCAGGCTAAATCCCTTTGGACGAGCTTCTAAAAAAATATATATTGTGAAGAAAACAAGACTCACAACAAAAACATACAATCCATCCATAAAAGCTATTGTAAAACTTTTCATTGAGATTATATAAACATTTAAGGTATAAAAACTCTTATTTATTATTAAGCTATTAGTAATAAGAAAATTAACTTAAAATTAATCATGAACTTAAAAAACTTAACAACTACGTTATTCACTATTTTATTTGTTGCAGCCTGTGGAGGGGGTGGCGGTGGTGGAGACACGCCTGCACCATACCCAACACCTGCACCAACACCAGCGCCAACGCC
>NYSP01000039.1 GCA_002683115.1 Gammaproteobacteria bacterium | reverse complement strand
CAATAAAAAATGCTTTTTTATATATGTTTTGCATATTTCTTGGTATTTACTTACTTCATTAAATTGTTTGTTTAATTTATCCTCGTTAACATGACGGTCTTTACTTGAAATATCATAAGCAACATGTGAAAGTAATACTATTTCAACACACCAAGGCATATAATAAGGCGCAACAATACCAAATGGTTTCTTTTCTTCCGTTATATATTTGTTTATATCTAAATGTTTCGTGTCATAAGATAGACCAAAATCAATAATAACAGGTACTCCACTTGTATCGTCAAACATAATATTATTTTGTTTTAAATCCATATGAACCACTGAAATATTGTTTAATAACCTTTTCTTTTCAGAAGATAGATATGACCTATCTGATGTTGGAAGAATGAAATTAAATTGGAGACTGAAGATTGAGGATAGATCTGACGTTTACGTTTTAACAAAAGAAGATATTGTTACTGTTCTAAAAAAACTAGTAGATATTAGAAATGGTAGGGACACAGTGGATGACATTGATCATTTGGGTAACCGTAGAATTAGATCTGTCGGTGAGATGACTGCAAACCAACTTCGAATAGCTCTTGTAAGAGTTGAAAGAGCAGTAAAAGATAGGCTTGGTATGGCAGAAACAGAAGGCTACAAACCATCTGACCTAATAAATGCAAAACCAATAACCGCTGCTTTCAAAGAATTTTTCGGGTCAAGCCAATTATCACAATTTATGGATCAAAATAATCCTTTATCAGAAGTCACACATAAAAGAAGAGTTTCAGCACTAGGCCCAGGAGGATTGTCTAGAGAAAGAGCTGGATTTGAGGTTAGAGATGTACACCCAACTCACTACGGTAGGGTTTGTCCAATAGAAACACCTGAAGGTCCAAACATTGGACTCATCAATTCATTATCAACTTATGCAAGAACAGATAAATACGGTTTTATTGAGACTCCATATAGAGTTGTTAAAGACGGAAAAGTTACTGATGAGATTGTTTATCTCTCTCCAATCATGGAAAGCAATCATTACATAGCACAAGCAAATGTTGAGGTTGATAAAAAAGGAAAAATTCAAAATGAATTCGTAACAGCGAGACATCAGGGAGAAACAAGCCTTGTGAGCGTAGGAATGATTTCATTGATGGATGTATCGCCAAAACAAGTTCTTTCAGTCGCTGCGTCATTAATACCATTTTTAGAGAATAACGATGCAAACAGAGCTCTCATGGGATCAAATATGATGAGACAAGCAGTGCCAACATTAATTCCACAAAAACCTTTAGTAGGCACAGGATTGGAAAGACAAGTTGCTCGTGATTCAGGTGTTTGTGTTGTAGCAAATAATGCTGGAGTGGTTGATTCAGTTGATGGTGGAAGAATAGTTATAAAAGTTTCTTCAGGAGATAACGTAAGTGTAGATATTTACAATCTGGTCAAATATACAAGATCAAATCAGAATACCTGTATAAACCAAAGACCGCTTGTGAAAAAAGGCGATCACGTAAAAGCTGGTGACATAATTGCTGACGGCCCATCAATCGACCTAGGAGAACTTGCAATTGGTCAGAATATGCGAATTGCATTTATGCCATGGAACGGTTTTAACTATGAAGATTCAATATTAGTTTCTGAGAGAGTGGTCCAAGAAGACAGGCTTACAAGCATCCATATTCAAGAACTTACATGTATAACAAGAGACACAAAACTTGGTATGGAAGAAATTACATCTGACATTCCGGGAGTAAGTGAATCTGCACTTTCTAAATTAGATGAAAATGGAATAGTTTACGTCGGTGCAAAAGTTGAAGCAGGTGATATTCTTGTTGGAAAAGTCACTCCAAAAGGTGAATCGCAACTTTCACCTGAAGAAAAATTATTGAAAGCGATATTTGGCGAAAAAGCGTCAGATATAAAAGACACATCCTTAAGAGTTCCTTCCAGTGTTTCTGGAACAGTTATTGATGTTCAAATATTCACTAGAGACGGAGCTGAGAAGAACCCAAGAGCTAAAAGCAATGAATCTTTAATGGTTTCAGAATTCAGTAAAGATCTGGACGATGAAATGAGAATTGTTACAAATTCTCTGAAGAACACTGTGATTCAGGCACTTAAAAAAGAAAATTTAATCACGTCTAAAGGAAAGATTACTCAAGAAGCTGTAACTGAGATGAATCTTGAAGACATTCTTAAACTGAAAGTTAAAAATAAAAAAGTCACAGACCTGCAAAAAAATATCACTGATCAATTTAAAAAGTATCAATCAGAAAATAAAGAAAAAATGGCTATCTTCAAGAAAAAAATTGAAGGTGGAAATGATTTAGCACCTGGTGTTTTATCTGTTATCAAAGTTTATCTAGCTGTGAAGAGAAAGATACAAGCTGGTGATAAATTGGCTGGAAGACACGGGAATAAAGGAGTTATATCAAGCATTATACCTGTTGAAGATATGCCATATGATGAAAATGGTGAACCAGTCGATATTGTTTTAAATCCACTCGGTGTGCCTTCACGTATGAATGTTGGTCAGATTTTAGAGACACACTTAGGGCTTGCTGCTAAGGGATTAGGAAGCAAAATTGATGACATGATGAAATCGAAACAAAAACTCGATAGTGTGAAAAAAGTCTTAAATGATATTTATTCTTTTGGACCACATGATAAAGACGACATAAAGTCATTAAAAGACACAGAAGTAAAAGAATTAGCTGATAATTTAAGAGAGGGTGTGCCATTTGCAACACCTGTTTTTGATGGAGCAAACGAACATCAAATCAAAGAGTTACTAAAGTATGCTGACTTGCCAGAGAGTGGTCAGTTCGATCTGTATGACGGTAGAACAGGGGAGAAATTTGATAGGCCTGTTACTGTGGGTTATATGTATATGCTAAAACTCAACCACCTAGTTGATGACAAAATGCATGCCAGATCTACTGGTTCTTATAGCTTGGTTACACAACAACCACTTGGTGGAAAAGCTCAATTCGGAGGCCAAAGATTTGGGGAAATGGAAGTCTGGGCTCTTGAGGCTTATGGAGCTTCATATACATTACAAGAAATGCTTACAGTTAAGTCAGATGACATTTCTGGTAGATCAAAAGTTTATAAAAATATAGTTGACGGTAATTATGAAGTTGAGTCAGGAGTTCCTGAATCATTCAACGTATTAAGTAAAGAAATAAAAGCTCTTGGTATAAACCTTGAACTAGAAGATTCAAAAGAGAAATAATATGCAAGATATCATTAAAAACATAAATAGAAGTTCTAAAAGGAATTTTGATTTAATTTCCTGTGGGCTAGCATCTCCACAAATGATTAGATCTTGGTCATGGGGTGAAGTAAAAAAACCTGAAACAATAAACTATAGAACTTTTAAGCCAGAAAGAGATGGTCTTTTTTGTTCAAGAATATTCGGACCTATAAAAGATTTTGAATGTCTATGTGGAAAATACAAAAGAAGAAAACATAGAGGAGTTATCTGTGAAAAATGTGGCGTTGAAGTAACTGCAACAAAAGTACGTAGAGAGAGAATGGGTCACATTGAGCTTGCTTCGCCGGTGGCACATATTTGGTTCTTAAAATCATTACCATCAAGAATAGGACTATTCCTAGACATGACTCTTAGAGAGATCGAAAGAGTTCTTTATTATGAAAGTTTCGTTGTTGTTGAAGCTGGAATCACAGATCTAAAAAAAGGCCAGCTTTTAACAGAAGATGAATACTACGAAGCCCTAGATGAGTACGATGAAGACTTTACAGCAATGATGGGAGCTGAGGCAGTTCAAATGCTATTAGCTGAAGTTGATGTCGAAAAGGAAACACAAGAAATTAGAGAAGAATTAAACACAAGTAATTCTGAAACAAAAATCAAAAAGCTTCAAAAAAGATTAAAGCTCATGGAAGCATTTAAAGAAAGCGGGCAAAAACCTGAATGGATGATAATGAACGTGCTTCCAGTACTTCCGCCTGATTTGAGGCCTTTGGTTCCATTAGATGGCGGTAGATTCGCTACTTCAGATTTAAATGATCTTTATCGAAGAGTAATTAATAGAAATAACAGATTAAAAAGACTTCTAGAACTTGGTGCCCCAGAAATCATCGTTCGAAACGAAAAAAGAATGTTGCAAGAATCAGTTGATGCACTTTTAGATAACGGCAGAAGAGGTAGGGCAATACTTGGTACAAATAAAAGACCGCTGAAATCACTTGCTGATATGATCAAAGGAAAGCAAGGTAGATTTAGACAGAACTTACTTGGTAAAAGGGTCGACTATTCTGGAAGGTCTGTAGTCGTATCAGGCCCAACACTTAAGTTACATCAATGTGGTCTGCCGAAGAAAATGGCACTTGAACTTTTTAAACCTTTCATATTTAACAGATTGGAGCAGAAAGGTATAACTATTACCATTAAAGCTGCAAAACAACTTGTTGAGGAAGAAACTCCTGAAGTTTGGGATTGTTTAGACGAGGTAATTAGAGAACACCCAGTGCTTTTAAATAGGGCTCCGACTCTACATAGATTAGGAATACAGGCTTTCGAACCAGTTCTTATTGAAGGGAAAGCTATTCAACTTCATCCTCTTGTTTGTACAGCATTTAATGCTGACTTTGATGGCGACCAAATGGCAGTTCACGTACCCCTTTCTCTGGAAGCACAACTCGAAGCAAGAGCGTTGATGATGTCAACAAATAATATATTGTCTCCTGCAAGCGGAGAACCAATTATTCAACCTAACCAGGACGTAGTTTTAGGTATNTACTATCTAACCAAAGAAGATTTCAATTTACCTGGAGAAGGTAGATCGTTTGTTGACGTTCATGAAGTAAAAAGAGCATTTTTAGAAAAACAAATAAACTTGCATACAAAGATAAAAGTAAGNGTTCAAGAAGGCGAAGAGAAAAATCTACATGAAACNACTGTTGGAAGATGTTTGCTTTATGAAATCATGCCTAAAGGCTTAGACTTTAACAAAGTAAATAAAACACTCAAGAAAAAAGATATATTGAATCTTATATCAAGCGTCTACAAAGACTTTGGACTGAAAGAGTCTGTTTTGTTCGCTGATAAATTGATGTATTTAGGNTTTGAATATTCAACCTCTTCTGGTGCTTCTATTGGTGTAAATGATTTTGAGATACCTGATGACAAAACCACAATAATTTCGAGTGCTGAAACAGAAGTGCAAAGCATCGAGCAGCAATTTGAAAGTGGCCTTCTAACAAAAGGTGAGAAATACAACAAAATAATAGATATCTGGTCAAGAACGAACGAGAAAGTTGCAAGCTCAATGATGGGTGCACTTGGGGATAAAGTTGAAACTGATAAAGATGGTAACGAAATAGTCACACCATCATTTAATAGTGTATTTATGTACGCAGATTCAGGTGCTAGAGGATCCCCAGCTCAGATTAGACAGCTTGCTGGTATGAGAGGACTTATGTCCAAACCAGATGGNAGCATTATTGAAAGTGCAATTACTTCAAACTTTAGAGAGGGTCTCTCAATGCTTGAATACTTTACTTCAACACACGGAGCACGTAAGGGTCTAGCTGATACAGCTCTTAAAACCGCTAATTCAGGATATTTAACAAGAAGACTAGTTGATGTNTCACAAGATGTAGTTATTACNTCTGAGGATTGTGAAACAGAGGATGGAATTACCGTTGAAGCAATTATTGACGGCGCATCAGTAATTCAAACTATATCAGAAAGGATTCTTGGAAGAGTCTTACAGGAAGAAATCAAGAAAGATAAGAAAGTTCTTTTCGAAAAGGGCCATCTTTTCGATGAGGAAACATCTGTTGAGCTTCAAAATTCAGGTATAAAAAAGGTGAAGATTAGATCTCCAATAACTTGTGAAGCTAGCCATGGACTGTGCGCTAAATGTTATGGAAGAGATTTAGCTAGAGGACACTTGGTTCATATAGGAGAAGCGGTAGGTGTGGTAGCTGCTCAATCAATCGGCGANCCNGGAACACAGCTAACTATGAGGACTTTCCACATNGGTGGTGCGGCTTCTGGTACTGCAGAAGACGATTCAGTTACAACCCTTAGAGGNGGAAATATAGTATTTGATAGTTCACTTAAAACGGTTGAGAAGAAGAACGGCGAACTTGTAGTCGTATCAAGGAATGCACATTTGACAATTCAGGATGATGAGGAAAACTTGCTTGAGAAATATTCAATACCTTATGGAGCTGAAATTTTATATGGTAATAATTCTAAAGTTGAACCAGGCACATTAATTGCTAAATGGGATCCACTTACCTTGCCAATCATTGCTGAGGTAGAGGGAACAATTTCGTTCAATGACTTAACAGAAGATGTAACAATGAAGGTCGATGTTGATGATTTAACTGGCTCCACTACAAGAGAAGTCATTGATGCGAATGATAGGCCAGTAAAAGGCAAAGGCATGACACCATCAATTACTGTTTTGGACGGTAAAAAGAAAGTAATTGCATCATACTCTTTACCATCAAAATCTATTCTCATGAAAAATAACACTAATAAAGTTTCTACAGGTGAGTTTATTGCGAGAGTTCCTGTCGAGGGTACAAAGACAAAAGATATTACTGGTGGNTTGCCAAGAGTTGCAGATTTATTTGAGGCTAGAAAGCCTAAAGATGGTGCAATATATGCGGAGAGTTCAGGTATTTTATCTTATGGAAAAGAGACNAAAGGAAGAAAGAGATTAATCATCACACCTGAAAAAGGTGAGCCAGTTGAAATGATGATACAAAAACATAGAGCTGTATCTTTCTTAGAAGGTGATTTTGTNGAGCAAGGAGACATNCTTTGTCATGGTCCAGTTGACACCCATAGTCTTTTAGCACTTCATGGCGTAGAAGAGTTAGCAAAACACCTGATTTCAGAAGTTCAAGATGTGTATAGATTGCAAGGTGTAGTAATTAATGACAAGCATATCGAAACAATATCTCGACAGATGATGAAAAAAGTCACAATTACCGATCAAGGAGATAGTGANTATCTTGAAGGAGACATTGTTGAATTAACACAAGTAAGAGCAGCAAACAAAAATCTTGTAGCATCTGGTAAAAAACCAGCAATTTTTGACAGAATGCTATTAGGAATAACTAAAGCTGCACTTTCAACAGATTCATTTGTTTCAGCTGCATCATTCCAGGAAACAACTAGAGTGCTTACAGAAGCAGCTGTAACTAGCAAGAAAGATACCTTGCGAGGATTGAAAGAAAACGTTGTAGTGGGACGTTTAATACCTGCTGGAACAGGTTTTGCTGCNAATCAAAAAGCAAGCGTATCATCTGAAGANATTCAAGATATTGAAGAAGCATTGAAAAAAGAATTATTAGAAAGCTTCGAGTAAAGATTGACCGATGATTAGCACTACTTTATTATTCAGTTTTTAAAAATGGCTACGATAAATCAATTAGTTAGGAAGCCTAGAAGAACAAAATCTTCAAAGAGCGATGTTCCTGCATTAAAAAATTGTCCTCAGAGACGAGGTGTATGTACACGTGTTTATACAACTACGCCAAAAAAACCTAATTCTGCATTGAGAAAAGTTTGCAGGGTTAAACTTACTTCTGGTTTTGAAGTGACCTCATACATTGGTGGTGAAGGCCACAACCTACAAGAGCACTCAGTGGTTCTTATAAGAGGTGGAAGAGTTAAAGACTTACCAGGTGTGAGATACCATACCGTTCGTGGTGCTTTAGATACCTCGGGTGTGTCAGATAGAAAACAAGGAAGATCTAAATACGGTGCTAAAAGGGGTAAATAATGAGAAGAAGAGCGGCACCTAAAAGAAAAATTATTCCTGATTCAAAATACGAGAGTGAAATAGTTGCAAAATTTATGAATCAACTAATGGTTGATGGTAAAAAATCTATTGCTGAAACTATTGTTTATGGTGCGTTTGAACAATTAGAAAAAGACAGCAAAGGAGAAGATACTGTAGAAGTATTCAAAAAAATACTCGACAAAGTCGCTCCAGTAGTAGAGGTAAGGTCAAGAAGAATTGGTGGAGCAACATATCAAGTTCCTGTTGAAGTAAGAGCTAAAAGAAGAACAGCTTTAGCTATGAGATGGCTTGTTGAAGCTGCAAGAAAAAGAAAAGAGAAATCAATGCCTGCAAGATTAGCTGCTGAATTAAAAGAAGCTAAAGATGGAAGAGGATCTGCGGTTAAAAAGAAAGAAGATATGCATAAAATGGCAGAGGCAAATAAAGCTTTTGCTCATTTCAGGTTTTAATTATGGCTAGAAAAACACCTTTAAATAGATATAGAAACATTGGTATATGTGCTCACGTTGACGCTGGTAAAACAACCACAACTGAAAGAGTGCTTTTCTACACAGGTATTTCACATAAGATTGGAGAAGTTCACGACGGAGCCGCTGTCATGGACTGGATGGAACAAGAACAAGAAAGAGGAATTACGATTACATCAGCAGCTACCACATGCTTTTGGAAAGGAATGGACCAACAATTCGAAGAACATAGAGTTAACATAATTGATACTCCAGGACACGTGGACTTTACTATTGAGGTAGAGCGTTCGCTTAGAGTGCTAGATGGCGCTGTTGTAGTTTTTTGCGGTTCTTCTGGCGTACAGCCTCAATCAGAAACAGTTTGGAGACAAGCTAATAGATATGAAGTTCCTAGAATAGTCTTTGTTAATAAAATGGATAGAGCTGGAGCTGACTTTGAAAGAGTAGTTGATCAAATTAAAGATAGGCTCGGAGCAACTGTAGTGCCAATTCAATACAACATTGGTGCCGAAGACGATTTCAAAGGTGTCATAGATCTTATCAAGATGAAAACAATCACATGGAATGAAGCAGATAAAGGATCAACCTTCGAATACACAGATATTCCAGAGGACCTGCAAGCTAAATGTGAAACTCTAAGAGAAGAGCTTGTTGAAGCTGCTGCTGAAGCTAACGAAGAATTAATGGAAAAATACCTTGAGACTTCTGATTTGAATGAAGAAGATATAAAACAAGGACTTAGGCAAAGAGTTTTAGCTAACGAAATTACATTAGCATTATGTGGCTCAGCCTTTAAAAACAAAGGTGTACAAGCAGTTCTTGACGCTGTGATCGAGTTTCTTCCAGCACCAGATGAAGTAAAAGCTATAGAAGGAATAAATCCTAAGACAGAAGAACCCGCTTCCAGAAGCTCAAGTGATGAGGAGCCATTTTCAGCGTTAGCATTTAAAATCGCTACAGATCCATTTGTTGGAAACCTTACATTCGTAAGAGTTTATTCTGGTGTTCTTTCTCAAGGTGATGGCGTAATTAATACTGTCAAAGACGATAAAGAAAGAATAGGCCGAATGGTGCAAATGCACTCGAATAACAGGGAAGAGATAAAAGAAGTGCGCGCAGGTGATATTGCAGCATGTATTGGTCTAAAAAATGTTACGACTGGTGATACATTATCAGATGCAAAAGACCTTGTTGTTCTTGAAAGAATGGAATTTCCAGAACCAGTTATATCACTTGCTGTAGAACCTAAATCAAAACCTGATCAGGAAAAAATGTCTATTGCACTAGGTAAGCTTGCTCAGGAAGATCCATCTTTTAGAGTAAGTTCAGATGAAGAATCAGGCCAAACAATAATATCAGGAATGGGAGAACTGCATTTAGAAGTTTTAGTGGAAAGAATGAAAAGAGAGTTCAGCGTTGAAGCAAATGTTGGTAAACCTCAAGTGGCTTACAGAGAAGCAATTACTAAATCAGTTGAATGTGAACAAAAATATGCAAAACAATCAGGTGGTAAGGGTCAATATGGTCATGTACTTATGAGAATGGAGCCTAGTGAAGAGGAATTTGAATTTGTTGACGAAATCAAAGGTGGTGCTATTCCTAAAGAGTACATTCCAGCTGTTGAGAAAGGGGTAAAAGAGCAATTACAAAATGGCGTAGTAGCTGGATATCCTCTTCAGGGTGTAAAAGTTACACTTTACGACGGCTCTTATCATGAGGTGGACTCAAGTGAGATGGCCTTTAAACTTGCAGGATCAATGGCAGCAAAGGACGGTGCTTCTAATGCATCACCAATACTACTAGAGCCAATGATGGATGTTGAAGTTGTTACACCTGAAGACTATATGGGTGATGTTGTTGGAGATCTTAATAGAAGGCGTGGTCAAGTTCAAAATATGGAGGATATCCCCTCAGGAAAGGCTATCACAGCCCTTGTCCCTCTCTCAGAAATGTTTGGTTATGCTACAGATTTAAGGTCTGCTACACAAGGAAGAGCTACATATACCATGGAGTTTGAAAAATACCTTGAAGTTCCTTCAAATTTGACTGAAGAAATTATCAATAAGAATTAGATAAATCCTTTGACACTCCCTATTTAAAGCCTTAAAATCGTGGTCTTTCTAATCTAAAAGGGGATTATGGAACAGCAAAAAATTAGAATAAAACTTAAGGCTTTCGATCATAAATTGGTTGATAAATCAACGAAAGAAATCCTTGAGACAGTCACAAAAACCGGCGCAAAAGTTGTTGGGCCGATTCCTTTGCCTGTTAAGAAAGAAAGGCTTACAGTCCTTATATCTCCACATAAAGATAAAGATGCTCGTGATCAATACGAGACAAGAACACATAAAAGACTGTTCGATATTATTAACCCGACAGAGCAAACAGTAGATGCATTAATGCGACTAGACATTGCTGCTGGTGTGGATGTCAAAATAACGCTTAACTAAAATGCTTGGAGTAATTGGTACAAAAATTGGGATGACGCGTGTCTTTAAAGACAATGGGACTTCAGTGCCAGTTACAGTCATTGAAATATCTGAAAGCAAGATTGTGCAGAGAAAAACACCAGAGAAAGATGGATATTATGCTGTACAAATCAGTTATGGATCAAAGAAAAATGTTTCTAAGAGTTTAGAAAAGAAGTTCAAGGACAATGAAGCAAAAAATGGGTACTTAACAGAATTCAATCTTTCTGAAGAGGAATTCAATTTTCTGCAAGATGCAAAAGAAATAACGTTACATCCTTTTTCAGGAGCAAAAAAAGTAGATGTTTCAGGTGTTTCGAAAGGAAAAGGATTTGCGGGAGTTGTGAAAAGACATAATTTTAAAACTCAAGACGCAACTCACGGTAATTCACTTGCCCACAGAGCACCAGGCTCTATAGGACAGTGTCAATTTCCTGGAAGGGTCTTCAAAGGGAAAAAAATGGCAGGACACATGGGAGACAAGAATACTACAGTTCAGAATCTTGAAATCGAGAAAATCGACCTTGAAGATAACGTACTTTTAGTTAAAGGAGCAGTCCCCGGTTCAATTGGTTCATTCTTAAAAATTACACCATCAATCAAGGGTGATGAGAAACTTACATTGGAAGCACCTGTTGAAGAAGCTCCGGTAGAAGAAACAGCAGCTCAAGAAGCTCCAGCAGAAGATGCGGCTGTTGAGGTTGCAGCAGTTGAAGAAGCTCCAGTAGAAGATGCGGCTGATGAGGGTGCAACAGTTGAAGAAGCTCCAGCAGAAGATGCTGCTGTCGAGGAAACTGTCGAAGAAGAAGCAAAGACTGAAGATACAGAAACTGAAGAGACAAAAGATGAAGAAGAGGAAGGAAAAGAATAATGGCTGAGACAAAAGCTGCAAAAAAAACAACTACTCCAAGACTTCCTAGCGAAGTTTTCTCAGTTGATTTTAACGCTTCTCTTGTCCATCAAGCGTTAACAAGCTATATGTCAAATGAAAGACAAGGGTCTGTTCTTCTCAAAAATAGATCCGATGTAAGAGGTGGTGGTAAAAAGCCTTTTAGACAAAAAGGGACAGGTAGAGCCAGAGCAGGAACTATTAGAAGTCCATTATGGGTAGGAGGCGGAGTCACGTTCGCTAACACTAAGAATTATTCCAAAAAAATAAATAGAAAGATGGCAAAAAAAGCACTTGCTTCTATTCTTTCTAAGTTTAAATCTGAGAAAAGATTAGACCTTGTTGAAGATGTAAGCTTCAAGGAACCAAAAACAAAGATAGCAAGCGAATATTTTAAGAAAACTGGTAAGGAATCAGCACTTTTGATAGCTTCTGAACTCGATCAAAACACAATGTTAGCTATTAGAAATCTGAAAAACTTTAGCTTTTTAGATGCTAGAGATATTAATCCGTACGACTTGATGAAGGCCAAACATATACTTCTTACCCATTCGGCTGTTCCAATACTTAAGGAGGTTCTAAATGTTAAATGAAAAAACATACACTACCATTAAGAGCCCTGTCATAAGTGAAAAGGCAGCAATTGAAAAAAGCACTTCGAATACATACGTTTTTAAAGTTGCTAAAGAGTCTACAAAAACACAGATCAAGGTCTCCATAGAGGAAATTTTCGGTGTAAAAGTAGAATCAGTAAGAGTTTTAAATACAAAATTTAAAAACAAAAGAACAAGATTCGGGAAATACAAAACAAGTACATATAAGAAAGCTTACGTAAAGCTTGCTGAAGGAAAAGAAATTAACCTGGAGAACCCTTTCAAATAATGGCAATTATTAAAGCAAAACCTACATCTCCTGGAAGAAGATTTAGAGTATTAATTAAAGAAGATCTTCATAAAGGAAGACCTGAAAAAACTTTAGTTGAGTCTAAGAAAAGAATTTCTGGCAGGAATAATAATGGACATATTACAGTTCGCCATAAGGGTGGTGGCCATAAAAGACTATATAGAATAATTGACTTCAAGAGAAATAAGTTTGATGTAGAAGGAACAGTTCTCAGGGTTGAATATGATCCTAATAGATCAGCAAATATAGCATTAATTGAATATAAAGATGGTGAGAAAGCTTATATCATTGCTCCAAAAGGCCTTAAAGAAAAAACAAAAGTACTATCAGGTGATAAGGCCCCAATAAAACCAGGAAACTGCTTACCATTATCGGAAATACCACAGGGTACAGAAGTGCATTGTGTTGAAATGAGACCTGGCAAAGGTGCTCAATTAATTAGATCAGCTGGTACAACCGCAAGGCTAGTAGCAAAAGAAGGTAAGTATGCAACATTGAGATTAAGTTCTGGAGAAATGAGAAAAATTCTTCTCACATGTAGAGCAACAGTAGGTGTAATTTCAAATCAACAACATAACCTTAAATCTTTAGGAAAAGCAGGAGCAAAAAGATGGAGGGGTGTAAGACCAACAGTGAGAGGTGTAGCAATGAATCCTGTTGACCATCCTCACGGTGGTGGAGAAGGTAAAACTTCAGGTGGAAGAAATCCAGTTACACCATGGGGTATGCCTACAAAAGGGTACAGAACAAGAAAGCCTAAAGCAAGTGACAAACTTATAGTGAAGAGGAGATATAAATAATGGCTAGATCAAGCAAAAAAGGGCCTTTTGTAGACTTTTCACTTGAAAAGAAAGTTCAGAAAGCAAAAGAAACCAACGATAGAAAGCCAATTAAAACTTGGTCAAGAAGTTCAATGATTACACCAGATATGGTTGGCTTAACAATAGCTGTTCACAATGGCAGACAACATATTCCAGTATTTATAAAAGAGGATATGGTCGGACAAAAGCTCGGTGAATTTTCTATTACTAGAACATTTAAAATGCATTCAGGTGACAGGAAGGTAAAAGCATAATGGAAGTTAGAGCATATTTAAAAGGAGCAAGACTTTCACCACAAAAAGCTTGCCTTGTTGCAGATCAAGTCAGAGGATTAGACGTTGAAAAAGCATTGGATGTCTTAAGCTTTTCCAAACAGAAAGGCGCAAAGCTTATTAAAAAATTAATTGATTCAGCTATTTCAAATGCTGAAGCCAATGAAAATACAGATATTGATAATCTAAAGATTAAATCAATCATAGTTAATAAAGGTCTTGTCATGAAAAGAATCAAAATCAGAGCAAGAGGAAGAGCCGACAGAATAAAGAAACCTTTCTGTCATATCGAGATAAAACTAACAGAAAAAAAACAGGAGGAATCTAATGGGTCAGAAAGTTAATCCAGTAGGTTTTAGATTAGGAACATCTAGAGATCATGACTCAATTTGGTTTGCGAAATCCAAAGATTATTCAAAACTAGTGGCTGAAGATATTAAAGTCAGAGATAGAGTGAAGCAAATTCTTCCTCAGGCACCAATCAGTGCAGTAATAATCAAAAGAACCATGGAAGAGGTTATTGTTGATATCAAAACTTCACGTCCAGGTGTTGTTATTGGAAAAAAAGGCGAAGAGATAGAAAAGATTAAGAAAGAATTGAAAAAAATTATCAACCAAGATGTAAAACTCAATGTTGTTGAGGTAAAACAGCCAGATTTAGATGCACAATTGGTTGCTAGTTCTGTGACTCAGCAATTAGAAAAAAGAATTATGTTTAGAAAAGCTATGAAGAGAGCAGTTCAAAATACAATGAGACAAGGAGCAAAAGGAATTCGAATAGAGGTGTCTGGTCGTTTAAATGGTGCTGAAATTGCAAGATCGGAATGGTACAGAGAAGGAAGGGTTCCACTACATACATTGAAAGCAGACATTGATTATGCAACAAGTGAGGCTTTGACAACTTACGGGATACTTGGTGTAAAAGTTTGGATTTATAGAGGAGATAAAGGTGCTTCAACCTAAGAAAACAAAATTTAGAAAACAGATGAAAGGCAGAAACAATGGTTTTGCCTCTGCAGGCTCATCTGTAGCATTTGGTGATTATGGTTTGAAAGCAACATCACATGGCATGTTAACTTCTAGACAAATTGAAGCCGCAAGAAGAGCGCTCGTTCGACATATCAAAAGAGGTGGAAAAGTTTGGATAAGAGTATTTCCAGATAAACCAATTACGAAAAAACCTCTTGAGACAAGACAAGGTAAAGGTAAAGGAAATGTTGAATATTGGGCAAGCCCAATTAAACCTGGAAAGATACTTTACGAAGTTGCTGGTGTTGAAGAAAAAGATGCAAAAAGAGCATTTGAATTAGCTGGTGCAAAATTACCAATGAATACTACTTTTGTAAGAAGAGGAACAGATGGCTAAGAAAAAGACAAAAGATTATAAAGGCATGAATCCTGATCAACTAAAAACAGAGCTAGTTGCTAACAGAAAGCTATTGTTTGAAAGTGCATTCAAACATAAAATGGGCCAGCTTAAAGAAAGCCACATGATGAAAGAGGCTAGAAAAAATATAGCAAGAATTAAAACGGAGATGAATACAAAAAATGGCAGCTAGAACTTTACAAGGAACTGTTACAAGTCAAAAAATGAATAAGACAATCACAGTTGTTGTCGACAGAAGAAAAAAACATCCAAAGTATGGAAAGTACTTGAGCTTGTCAACAAAATATCATGTCCATGATGAAAAAGAAGTTTCTAAAGAAGGCGACATTGTTTTAATTCAAGAATGTAAGCCTCTATCTAAAACTAAAAATTGGATGTTAGTGGAAGTTCTTAAGAAAGGAGAGTCTGAATGATCCAAACCCAAAGCATGCTAAGTGTTGCTGATAATAGTGGAGCAAGAGCTGTTATGTGTATAAAGGTTTTGGGAGGTTCTAAAAGAAGAACAGCTAATATAGGTGATGTCATAAAAGTAGCAATAAAAGAAGCTCTACCACAAAGCAAGATAAAAAAAGGCTCTGTTATGAACGCTCTTATTGTAAGAAGCAAGTCTGGAGTTAGAAGACAAGACGGCTCAAAAATAGGTTTTGATGAGAATGCAGTTGTTTTGCTAAATAATAATAGAGAACCCGTTGCTACTCGTATATTTGGACCTGTAACCAGAGAGCTTAGAACAGCAAAGTTTATGAAAATAGTTTCACTCGCGCCGGAGGTACTTTAATGAAGATTAAAAATACAAGATTAAGAGAGGGCGATGAGGTAATCGTAATTTCTGGTAGAGAAAAAGGAAAAAGAGGCAATATTAAAAAAATAATGGGCGAAAAGTGCGTTGTAAATGATTTAAATCTTGCAAAGAAACACACAAGACCAAACCCTCAATTAGGCATTACGGGCGGGATAGTTGAAAAAGAAATGCCAATAAATTTATCAAACGTAATGATTTGGAATAGCTCAACTAAAAAGCAAGATAAAGTCGGCTTCAAAGATGAAAAAGGCAAGAAAATAAGAATATTTAAATCAACTGGAAAAAATATTAAGTAATGAGATTGAAAGAAAAATATACAAAAGAGATTGCACCAATGCTAAAAGATAAGCTTGGTTATAAGTCCATTATGCAAGTGCCGAAATTGCAAAAAATCACTATTAATATGGGTGTTGGTGAAGCATCTAAAGACAAAGGTGTTCTTGAAAATGCTGTCAGAGATCTTGAAGCAATTGCAGGGCAAAAACCAGTTGTTACAAAGGCTAGAAAAGCGGTATCCAGTTTCAAAATAAGAGAAGAATACCCAATAGGATGCAAAGTCACACTGAGAGGCGGCAAAATGTATGATTTCTTTGAAAGGCTTGTCAACTTGGCTATACCAAGAGAAAAAGATTTTAGAGGTTTGAGTGAAAAATCTTTTGATGGGCGGGGAAACTATAACATGGGCATAAAAGAACAAATAATCTTCCCAGAAATAGATTATGACAAAGTCGATAAGCTAAGAGGAATGGATATAGCAATTACCACTTCAGCTTCAAAAGATAGTGAAGCAAAAGAATTATTAGAAAGTTTTAACTTTCCGTTTAGGGGAAAAAATGGCTAGAAAATCAATTGTAGAAAGAGAAAAGAAGAAAATTAAACTTGTTGAAAAGTTTTCTGATAAACGAGCAGCTTTAAAGGCTGAGCAAAAGAAAGCTGCAACATTTGAAGAAAAAATGGATATACAAAGAAAATTACAAAAACTTCCAAGAAATTCAAATCCTTCAAGAGTTGTTAGAAGGTGTGCACTTACAGGACGACCTAAGGGTGTGTATAGAAAATTTGGACTCAGTAGAACAAAGCTACGTGAATTAGCAATGTCTGGAAAGCTTCCAGGAATTAAAAAGGCAAGTTGGTAAAATTATGACAGATCCGATAGCAGATTTATTAACACGTGTAAGAAACGCACTGATGCGAGACAAAGCTACAGTGAATGCTCCTTATTCAAAATTGAAACATGAATTAGCAAAATTGCTTGTTAAAGAAGGATTCCTAACTAGTGTTAAAAAAGTTAAGAAAGATTTTGATGAGCTCGAAATTACGCTTAAGTATTTCGAGGATAAGCCAGTTATTAAAGAGATTGTAAGGGAATCGAAGCCAGGATTAAGAAAATATCTTAGTTATAAAGATATAAAGCCCCACAAAGGAGGGCTAGGTATTAAAGTCTTAACAACAAGTAAGGGTTTAATGACAGATAAAGAAGCCATTAAAAAGCAAATGGGTGGCGAGGTAATTTGTAGGGTATTTTAATGTCAAGAATAGCTAAGGATCCAGTTTTATTACCTGACTCAGTTACAGCGAGTGTGGATGGACAATCTATTTCATTGAAAGGACCAAAAGGCGAAATGATCCTTAATGTTCACGAATCTGTACAGTTTGATGTTGAAGAAAAGCAGATACAAATTAAATGGTCAAATGAAGAAAGTAGAGCTATGGCAGGAACAATGAGAGCACTTTTAAATAATTATGTAAAAGGTGTGAGTGAAGGCTTTGAGAAAAAAATAAAGTTAAATGGCGTAGGGTATAGAGCAAAAGTACAAGGTAAAAAAATCACTTTTACACTGGGCTTTTCTCATCCTGTTGAATACAACTTGCCTGATACAGTAGAAGCTAATCAAGACAGCCAAACTGAACTTTCAGTGTCATCTTGTAATAAACAATTATTGGGTCAGGTTTGTGCTGAGATAAGATCTTTTAGACCGCCAGAACCTTACAAAGGAAAAGGAATCTTTATTGATGGTGAACATATAGTTAGAAAAGAAAGGAAAAAAGCCGCAGCGGGATAATTTATGAGCAAACAAATAGCAAGAACAAGAAGATCAAAAAAACTCAGAGCAAAACTCACTAAAGAGGGCATCATGAGAGTATGCGTTTATAGATCTTCTAACAATATCAGTGCTCAGCTAGTAGATTCTTCAAACGGGAAAGTATTAGCTACAATCTCAACGCAGCAAAAAGCTTTTAAAAAACAATCTGGTGGCAATATCCAAGCAGCGAAATTGATTGGTACTGAAATAGCGAAAAAAGCCATAGAACTTGGACATTCAGAAGTAACTTTTGATAGATCAGGATATAAATTCCACGGTAGAGTAAAAGCTCTTGCAGATGGTGCCAGAGAAGGAGGCCTTAAATTCTAATGGAAAATATTGATACACAAAATATGAGCCAACAAGATACTCTCGTAGAGAAGCTAGTTCAAGTTAATAGAGTTGCTAAAACTGTCAAAGGTGGTCGTGTAATGTCATTTACAGCTCTTACAGTTGTCGGGGATGGAAATGGAAAAGTTGGTTATGGTAGAGGCAAAGCTAAAGAGGTTCCTGTAGCCATCCAAAAAGCACTAGATGAGGCTAAAAAAAGTCTTGTTAATGTTGAGCTTAATGGAAATACAATCTGGTATCCAATCAATGAAAAAAGTTCAGCTACAAAGGTTTATATGCAACCAGCTTCAGAAGGTACAGGTATTATTGCGGGTGGTGCAATGAGAGCTGTTTTAGAGCTTGTTGGAATAAAAAATGTTCTGGCAAAATGTTACGGATCAACAAACCCAATTAATGTTGTAAGAGCAACAATTGAAGGACTTGCAAAAATGGAATCTCCTGAAAAAGTTAAAGAGAGAAGAAAATAATGTCAAAGTTGAAAATTACACAATTAAAAAGCTTGATTGGACGAAAGAAAAATCATCGTCTTTCTATTAAAGGCTTAGGTTTAAGAAAGATTGGTGATACAAAAGTTGTCGAAGATACACCTTCAATAAGAGGGATGATTAATCAAGTAGATTATATGGTGAAGGTCGAAGAGGTTAAGTAATGGAAAAACTAACATTAAATACAATAAGTGATTCAAAATCCCGATCTGATAGGAAACGAGTTGGAAGAGGTACTGGTTCAGGTACTGGTAAGACGGCTGGCAGAGGCCATAAGGGTCAAAAATCACGATCAGGCGGAAATGTAAGACCTGGATTTGAGGGTGGACAAATGCCTTTGCAGATGAGAGTTCCTAAATTTGGATTTTCATCACGTGTTTCTAGGGTTTCTGAAAGTTTAAATGTAAAACATCTTCAGGGAATTAAGAAAATTAGTATTGAGAACCTCAAAAAACTTGGGCTTATCAAGAAATCAACACTAAAAGTGAAGATATTTGGTGAAGGCAAATTAGCTGAGAAGCCAATAGATGAAAATATAAGATTATCAAAAGGAGTAAAAGTTGGATAACTCAATGTCTGAATTATGGAGAAGGCTTGGATTTTTAGCTTTTGCTTTGTTGGTTTATAGAATTGGAACACATATTCCGATACCTGGTATAAATCCTGAGCAAGTTGCTGCTCTATTCCAACAGAGTCAAGGCACTATTCTGCAGTACTTCAATTTATTCTCAGGTGGCGCCCTTGAGAGAATGAGTATTTTTGCTTTAAGCGTGATTCCATATATTTCAGCTGCGATTGTTATGCAATTGTTTTCAAATTCTGTTCCGTATTTGCAAGAGCTGAAAAAAGACGGGCAAAGTGGTAGAAATAAAATAACTCAATATACACGTTATGGGACAGTGGTCTTTGCGTTGATTCAATCTACTGCTTTAACAATTACCTTGCAAACAGCTGGCCTTCTAGAATCTGGCAGTATATTTGGAGCAGTGGTAGCAGTGCTTTCTATTGTTACAGGAACAGTATTTCTTATGTGGCTTGGTGAGCAAATCTCTGAAAGAGGAATTGGTAATGGTATTTCATTAATCATTGCTACAAGCATTATTACCGGTGTGCCTAGAGCTTTTGGGCAAGCATTAGAACAAACTCAACAGGGCGATTTAAATTATTTAATGCTAATTGTTCTGGGTGTACTAACTTTAATTGTTGTAGCTTTAGTTGTTTTTGTTGAAAACGCTCAAAGGAAAATAACAGTTAATTACGCACAAAGACATCAAGTTAGAGGAATGATTCAAGCACCATCAAGTTTTCTACCATTAAAACTTAATATGTCAGGAGTTATACCAGCAATATTTGCAAGTACTTTTTTGCTGTTCCCTGCAACTCTATCCTCTTGGTTTGGAAATATTGAGGGACTTGGTGGATTGCAAGAATTTGCGCTTTATCTCAACCCAGGTCAGCCTCTTTACATTCTTTTATTTGTGATATTAATTGTTTCTTTTTGCTACATTTGGCTCGCACTTACATTTAGCTCTAATGATATGGCAGAAAATTTAAAGAGAAGTGGTGCCTACGTTCCAGGAATAAGACCAGGTGATCAAACTGCAACATTTATAGATACAATTTTATCCCGACTAACAGTTTTTGGAGCATTTTACTTGTCTCTTGTATGTATATTGCCATTGATCTTGATCAATAGCTTTGGGATATCTTTTTATCTTGGAGGGACATCAGTACTAATTGTTGTTGTAGTGATGCTAGATTTGCAAAGACAAATACAATCATATGTTATGAGCCAACAATATGCATCTATCCTAAAAAATGCTAATATTTCGGGCTCAAAAAAGAGTAGAAGAAGATGAAAGTAAGATCGTCAATAAAAAAGATATGCAAAGATTGCAAAGTTGTGAAGAGAACAGGAACTCTCTTTGTTATTTGTAAAACAAATAAAAGACATAAACAGAGACAAGGATAATGGCTAGAGTTGGCGGAATAAACATACCAGATAACAAACACGTTGATGTTTCACTTACGCATATTTATGGTATTGGCAGAAGAACGGCTCAAGAGATTTGCGATAAATTAAAAATCAAGTACTCAAAAAAAGTATCAGAACTTAGTGAAGATCAGCTAGATAAGATAAGAGACGAATTAAAAGCTTTTCAAATTGAAGGTGACCTTAGAAGAGAAATTAATTTCAACGTAAAAAGACTTATGGATTTAGGTTGTTACAGAGGCATAAGACATAGAAAAGGACTACCTTTAAGAGGTCAGAGAACAAAAACTAATGCAAGGACAAGAAAAGGCCCAAGGAAGCCAATTAAAGCATAGAAATGGCTGGTAAGAAGAAAACAAAGAGAATAGTTACTGATGGAATAGCTCACGTAAAAGCATCTTTCAATAACACAATAGTGATGATTACTGACATGGGTGGTAATGCTCTGTGTTGGGCAACCTCTGGTGGCGCTGGATTTAAAGGATCCAGAAAAAGTACGCCTTTTGCTGCTCAAATTGCAGCAGAGAGAGCTGGAAATATGGCAAAAGAGTTAGGAATGGTAAATCTGGAAGTAAGAGTGAAAGGGCCTGGTGCTGGAAGAGAATCTTCAATTAGAGCTTTAAATGCTTGTGGCCTAAGAATTAATAAGATTACAGATGTTACGCCTCTTCCACACAATGGATGCAGGCCTCCAAAAAAGAGAAGAGTATAATGGCAAGATATAGAGGACCAAGATTAAGACTTTCTAGAAGAGAAGGTACAGATTTAATGCTTACGTCAGGCACTAGAGCAATTGAATCAAAGTGCAAATTTGAAAACAAGCCAGGGAATGCAATGTCACGTGGTCGATTATCAGACTATGGCACACAGCTAAGAGAAAAGCAGAAAGTAAAAAGAATGTATGGATTGTTAGAAAAACAATTCAGAAACTACTATCTCAAAGCTGCAAAGTCCAAAGGTAATACGGGTGAAAACTTATTAAATTTATTAGAAACAAGACTGGATAATGTTGTATATAGAATGGGATTTGGTGTAACTAGGGCTGAGGCTCGTCAAATGGTTTCTCATAAATCAATTAATGTGAATGGCAAAGTTGTGAACGTACCTTCTTACAATGTTAAACCAGAAGACGAGGTATCAGTAACTGATAAATCAAAGGAACATCTAAGAATTAAAGCAGCTGTTGAACTTGCAAAATCAAAAGATAAAGCAAGTTGGCTTCGTTGAAATTCGTTTTTTGAAAATTATTTTCAGATTACTTAGCCAGAGCGTGTTTAGTTAGCTCTGCAGGGTTGTCATTTTTTTCGTGAGTCCCTAATTGTCCAGGAGGCCCCCCTCCAGACATCGGATCGCGTTGGATCGCATTGTATGTCGGGCCTGGAGCAGTTGGAAGTTTTTTC
>NYSP01000038.1 GCA_002683115.1 Gammaproteobacteria bacterium | reverse complement strand
CTGCAGGTCACGAATCAGCTCCTTGTTCTTCCCCGACGTCTTCTCGGCCGCGTCCCCATTCGGCTTCTCGAGTTCCTGCCGATGGCGCTTAAATGCCAGTTGCTCGGATGCTAACATCAATGAGACTTCTTCTACTTTTTCTTGGAGTTTTACATATGCTGTCATTCCATCTGAGACATACTCATTAGCTAAATTAAACATACCGTGCCACATAGAATGAATGCCAGCTAAAGTAATAAATTGGAACTTATAACCCATTGCTCCCAATTCCTTTTGGAATTTTGCAATAGTTGCATCATCTAGGTTCTTTTTCCAATTAAAGGATGGCGAACAGTTATATGCCAGCATGATTTCTGGATGATCTTTTTTAATGGCTTCAGCAAATGTTTTTGCTTGCTCGAGATCTGGTTTGGATGTTTCACACCACACAAGATCAGAATAGGGCGCATATGCTAATCCTCTCGCTATGGCTTGGTCTAGCCCAGCTTTGGTTCTAAAGAATCCCTCAGATGTTCTTTCACCAGTTAGGAAAGGCTTGTCATTTTCATCAACATCTGATGTAACTAAATCTGCTGCATCTGCATCTGTCCTAGCAATTAAAATAGTTGGTGTATTTGATACATCTGAGGCTAATCTAGCTGCTATTAGTTTTTGTACTGCTTCCTGAGTTGGAACTAAAACTTTGCCACCTAAGTGACCACATTTTTTGACACTAGCTAATTGATCTTCGAAGTGCACTCCTGCTGCACCTGCAGAAATCATCCTTTTCATCAGCTCAAAAGCATTTAAATTTCCACCAAAACCAGCTTCAGCATCAGCAATAATTGGGGCAAAAAAGTCAACTTTTGGTTGTCCATTCGAGTTCATCCATTCTATTTGGTCAGCTCTTCTAAAGGCATTGTTTATTCGAGTGATGACTTTAGGTACTGAATCAACTGGGTAAAGAGACTGATCAGGATACATCGTGCCTGCTGAATTATTATCAGCTGCAACTTGCCAGCCTGATAAATAAATGGCTTTTACGCCTGCTTTTACTTGCTGAACTGCTTGACCACCAGTTAGCGCTCCTAAACAATTAATATAATCCTCAGTAAATAGGTATTTCCAAAGCTTTTCAGCGCCTTTGCGCGCAAGCGTACATTCAGGTTGCAGAGAACCTCTAAGTTTGACTACTTCTTCAGCAGAATATGGTCTTTTTACGTGCTTCCATCTTGGGTTCTCAGCCCAATCNTTTTGCAAAGCATTAACTTGATCAGTTAAGTTCATTTATATACTCCTATATGCAGGCAATGTGAGGAAATCAGTTAATTCGTCGCTCAGAACCAATTTTTTCAGTAATTTTTTGGCTTCGACAAACTTACCTGAATCCAAAGAGTTTTGCCCAACCTCTTCTAAGACAACATTGTATTCTTCATCTAAAAGTTTTTCAAACATCTTCTGATTTGCAGTTATACCAGTGTCTAGAANGATTTCGTGCCTAACATTTTGCCAAAGCGAGCTACGTGATATTTCAGCTGTTGCTGCGTCTTCCATCAAACCATAAATAGGCACACAACCAACACCTCTAAGCCATGCTTCAATATAAATTAATGAAACACGAATATTTGTTCTAAAACATTCCTCTGTAAAGGCGCCATGGCATGGATCAATCAAGTCACGCTGAGTGATTTCATCGTCTTCTCTTAAGACATGCATTTGATTAGTTCTGTCTAAATCGAATGCATTTGAGAATACATTATTAGCAAGATCTGCAAGGCCAGGGTGTGCAATCCATGTGCCGTCGTGTCCGTTTTTAGTTTCAAGCATTTTATCGCCAAGAACTTTTTCAGTAACTAATTTATTCTGCTCAGGATCTTTTGAGGGAATGAAAGCTGCCATTCCACCCATAGCAAAAGCACCACGCTTATGGCATGTCTTTATTAGAAGCCTAGAGTAAGCATTTAAGAATGGTTGGCTCATACCAACTTGATANCTATCAGGCAGAATTCTTTCTGAGTCATTTTGAAAGGTTTTTATGTAACTGAAAATGTAGTCCCATCTGCCACAATTNAGACCAACAATNTGATCTTTTAACTCAAAAAGTATTTCATCCATTTCAAATACAGCAGGCAGGGTCTCTATTAAGCATGTAACTCTTACCGTGCCTCTAGGTAGGTTTAATTGATCCTCTGCGTAGTTGATCACTTCATTCCATAGTCTGGCTTCGAGANGAGATTGTANCTTGGGGATATAAAAGTAAGGTCCTGTTTCTCNATTAATTAATTCTTTNGNANTGTGAAAAAGGTAGTAACCAAAATCAATCAAGCAACCTCGCGGATTTTCTCCATTAATTTGAATCCCTTTTTCCATTAAATGAAGTCCTCTAACTCTGCACATTAAGACTGCAACATCTTCATTCAGTTGATATTTTTTTCCAGTTTCTTTATTTTCAAAGCTTATAGACCTGTTAACCGCATCTCGCATATTTACTTGTCCTTGCGCAACATTTTCCCAAGTAGGGCTCAATGAATCTTCAAAATCTGCCATGAAAACTTTTACATCTGCATTTAATGCATTAATGATCATTTTTCTGTCTACAGGACCAGTAATTTCCACCCGCCTATCAAGCAGGTCATGAGGTATTTCCCTTACTTGCCACTCTGAGTCTCTGATAGATTGTGTCTCTGCAAGGAAATTTGGCAATTCTCCTGAGTTATACTTCTTTTGCTTTGATGCTCTCAACTCAATCAGATCCTTAATTTTTCTTCCAAATTTGATATGCAGGTCACTAACAAAATTGTTTGCCTCTTCGTTAAAAATATCTCGAGCAGATTCTGGTATTGAAAAATTAAATTTCATTATTTGGTTTCCTTAGCAAGTTTAGATGCCATCCCGACATATTCACTGGGTGTTAAGTTGTTCAGCAAAGTTTTATGCTCTTCATTTTCTATTAATTTATCTACAGCTTTCAGATATATGCTTTTGTCCATTTTTTGACCCCTTGATAATTTTTTTACGCTCTCATAACCATCGACTTTTCCTTCAAGCCTTAAAAAACTTTGCAATGCTTCAGCAAGTAATTCATACCTTTCATCAAGATCATTTTTTATCACTTCCTTATTTGGTTCTAACTTCTGCAGGCCGCTATCTATTGAATTAGCTGCAATTTCTATGTACCCATAGGCAGTACCTATATTTCTTAAAACTGTTGAATCTGAAAGATCTCTTTGCAGTCTGGAAACTACAAGCTTATCTGCAAGATGATGGAGTATCGCATTAGCCATTCCTAAATTTCCTTCAGCATTCTCAAAGTCAATAGGATTAACTTTATGGGGCATTGTAGAGGAGCCTACCTCATTTTCTGTAATTTTAAGTTTGAAATAATCAAAAGAGATATATGACCAAATATCTTTAGTCAGGTCCAACAAAATGTTGTTGGTTCTTTGCATTGAATGAAATAGATCGGCCATGTAATCATGAGGTTCAATTTGAGTTGATACCTTTGTCAATCTGAGATTCAAGCTGGTTAAAAAACTCTCTGAGTGTTCAATCCAGTCCTCATTAGGGTATGCTAGCAAGTGGGGATTATAGTTAGCAGTAGCTCCACCCCATTTTGCGTAAAAAATTGTATTTTCCATTTTGTCCATTTCCTTTTTAAGTCTTGTTGCAAAAACATTCATTTCTTTACCAAGAGTAGTAGGAGAGGCTGGTTGGCCATGTGTCCTAGCAACCATTGCAAGACTATCGTTATGTGCAGAAATGTTTTGAAGGTTTTTATAAATGCTTTCTATCCATGCCAAGTATTTTGAGTTTGCATCTAGAAGCATTAATGCATAGCTTGCGCTATTAACGTCTTCAGATGTTAAGAAAATATGTATTAAGCTTTGAACATCTGGGTGACCTTCAAACTCCTCTGCTAAAGCTAGCTCAACTGCTTTTACATCATGGTTTGTTATTTTTTCTATTTCCTTAACTTTCATTGGCATAGAGTTTGGAATTGAATCACACAACTGATTGATTTTGATATTAATTGCTTCGTTTGAAATGTCGGGTTTAAAGTTTTCGAGAAAATATTTCAACCAGAAAACTTCAACTTTAAGTCTTTGCTCGATTAATGCATGTTCAGAAAATAGCGCGCGTGATTGTTTGGTTTTTGCAAAATACCTTCCGTCAAGTGGCGATAGACTCTTGAGAGTTTTGTCATCCATAGACTTGGTAATTATACCCTCGTTTACTCGCCCAGCTGTAATAATTTTCGGAAATTCTCTCAGTAATTACTCCACCACCAAGGCAGTGATCTCCATCATAAATTACTGCAGATTGTCCTGGGGTAACAGCTAGAATGGGTTCTGAAAAAATCATTTTCCACCGGTCACCATGCTTTGAAATTTTAGATCTAATAGGTTTAGACTGATAGCGAATTTGTACTTCAAAATCATGATTTTTTTTAGGACCTTCNTTGATCCAATGCATATCATCAACATAACAACCGTCACTGTATAGCAGTTTATTTTCTGAACCTTGAACAACTGTAAGTTCATTTGAATCTAAATCTTTATGAGCTACATACCATGATTCATCTGGCCTGCCTTTGACACCACCCAATCCAATGCCTTGTCTTTGCCCAAGCGTGAAATACATGAGACCATCATGTTTTCCGAGTTTAATACCATTTTCATCTACAATATTTCCAGGTTTTTTGCCCAAAAAATTTGAAATAAAATCGTTGTAATTATTCTTTCCTATAAAACAAATACCAACAGAATCCTTTTTGTTTGTGGTTACAAGGTTGTTATCTTTAGCTATAGATCTNACTTCATCTTTGGTTAAGTCACCTAATGGAAATATTGCTCTGTTTAGATCTTTGCCACTAACTTTATGTAAAAAGTAGGATTGGTCTTTTGTGTGATCTATTCCTCTAAACATATGAGTCCCATTGGNTCTATCTTCAAGCCTTGCGTAGTGTCCAGTTGAAATATAATCAGCGCCTGTATCTAGGCAGTAATCTAAGAATGCTCTGAATTTTATTTCTTTGTTACATAAAATATCAGGATTTGGAGTCAGACCTTTGTTGTGATCAGAGAGAAATTCCCTAAAGACTTTATCCCANTACTCAGCAGAAAAATTGGCTTTGTGAAGCTGAATTCCAATTTGATCACATACCAATTCAGCGTCTTTAAAATCTTCTTCAGATGTGCATTCAATATTTGGAGCGTTATTTGTCCAATTGTGCATAAAGATACCTTGGACTTCATATCCCGCCGATTTTAAAAGTAAAGCTGTAACTGACGAATCTACTCCGCCAGATATTCCTACAATCACTTTTTTTTGTTTTCCCATACTTATTGTCTTTAGAGTCTTAATATTTAATGCAAATGTAAGTATAATCAAGCCAAAATTTATCTATGGCTTCATCAAAAATAATAGTGCCAACAAAAGGCGAAAAAATTTCTTACAAAAATAATAAACTTATCGTGCCTGATAATCCGATCATACCTTTCATTGAGGGTGANGGAATTGGTGTCGATATTACACCTGTCATGATCGATGTTGTTAATGCTGCAGTAAATTCAGCATATGACGGCAAAAGAGAAATAAGCTGGATGGAAATATTCTGTGGGGAGAAAGCTGTTGAAATATATGGTGGTGACGAATGGATGCCTAAAGAAACTCTCGATGCATGCAAAGAATACAATGTTTCAATAAAAGGGCCTCTTACAACACCTGTTGGCGGTGGCATAAGATCACTCAATGTATCAATTAGGCAAGAACTGGATCTTTATGTNTGTTTAAGACCTGTCAAATACTTTTCTGGCACTCCAAGTCCTGTGAAAAGACCTGATCTAGTTGATATGGTCATATTTAGAGAAAATTCTGAAGATATTTATGCAGGGGTTGAATTTGAGTCCAATTCCGAAGGTGCAAACAAACTAATTAAAGTGCTTCAGGAAGATTTCAACGTTAAAAAAATTAGGTTTCCAGAAAACTGTGGAATTGGTATCAAACCAGTATCAGAAGAGGGCAGTAAAAGGCTCATCAGAAAAGCATTTGAATACGCTATACAAAATGACAGAGATTCTGTCTCGCTCATACACAAGGGCAATATTCANAAGTTCACTGAGGGAGCTTTTAGAGATTGGGGCTATGAACTTGCAAGAGATGAATTTGGTGGAGAACCACTCGACGGTGGTCCATGGCACATCTTCAAAAANCCTAAATCCGGCAAACATATTGTTGTNAAAGATGTGATTTGTGATGCTTTCTTGCAACAAATTTTACATAGACCTGCAGAGTATGATGTTATCGCATCACCAAATCTGAATGGTGATTATATTTCAGATGCACTTGCAGCACAGGTTGGGGGAATAGGAATAGCTCCTGGAGCAAATTTAGGTGANACAACAGCTGTTTTTGAGGCAACTCATGGAACTGCACCAAAATATGCTGGACAAGATAAAGTCAATCCTGGTTCATTAATCCTATCAGCTGAAATGATGTTAAGACATATGGGTTGGTTTGAAGCAGCTGACCTGATTATTAAAGCCATGGAGAAAACTATACAGAAAAAGAAAGTTACTTATGACTTTGCCAGGCTTATTGACGATGCCAAAGAGGTTAGTTGTTCAGAGTTTGGTAGACTGTTAATCAAGAAATTTGATTAATCAATGGCAGAAGATAGGTTCTCTACNGGAACATTAGAGCTAGAAGAAGCAGAAACAAAAGTCGATAGACCGCCTTTATTTACTGTTGTTTTCTTTAATGATGACTTCACACCAATGGAGTTTGTCGTATATGTAATACAGAAATTCTTTGGTTATGATCATGCTAAATCTACTGAGGTGATGCTTCAAATTCATAACAAAGGAAAGGGTTATTGCGGTGCGTTTTCTCAGGAAATAGCCGAGACCAAATCTCAACAAATTAATCAATTTTCTAAAGAAAATGAACATCCTTTGAAAACAGATATTGAAGAATTAGGAAAAGATTAGATATATTTAACATATGCTTTCAAAAGACTTAGAAAATACACTCAATTTGTTGTTCAAAGAATGCTCTGATAACAACGACGAATTTGTGACAATTGAACATCTTTTATTGGTCCTAACAAAAGAAGATTCTTCCAGAAGAATCTTCGATCATTTGTCTATAGACATTGATAGTCTTCAAAAAGAAATAAAAGAATACATTGATAAGAACGTGCCTAAGGCAACTGAAAAGAAAGAGATCCAGCCTACATTAGCATTTCAAAGAGTGCTNCAAAGGGCCATATTTCATGTCCAATCTAGTGGAAAGAACGAAGTTAACGGCGAAAATTTACTGGCNGCATTATTTTCAGAAAAAGAAAGTTATGCGGTCTATATGTTGAACAGAAGGAATATTTCTCGATTAGATGTAGTTGAATATATTTCACATGGTAAAAATACAGCAGTTGAAACAGAACAAGGCACCGAAGAAAGTCCGAAAGAGCCAGAATCACATCCAGAGTTTCTCACAAACTTAAACAATGTGGCAAAAGAAGGTGAAATAGATCCACTGATTGGTAGAGCTGAAACAATGGAAAGAATGTTCCAAGTTCTTGGTAGGAGAAGAAAAAATAATCCTATTTTGGTGGGAGAATCNGGTGTAGGTAAAACTGCTATTGCTGAAGGGCTAGCAAAGAGCATTGCAGACGGTAAGGCACCAGAATTATTCAAAGACTATCAAGTGATGTCTCTTGATGTTGGAAGTCTAGTTGCAGGAACAAAATACAGAGGCGACTTCGAGAAAAAAATGAAAAGCATGATGGACTATTTGAAGAAGTCGGAAAAAATCATACTTTTTGTAGACGAAATACATACAATCATTGGGGCTGGTTCTGCATCAGGAGGAGCTTTAGACGCATCAAACCTGCTTAAGCCAGCACTTGCTAGAGGTGATATTAGATGTGTAGGAGCTACAACTTACAAAGAATATAGACAAATCTTCGAACGAAATAACTCTTTATCAAGAAGATTTCAGAAAGTTCAGATTGATGAACCTTCAATTGATCAGGCTATACAGATCTTAGAAGGACTCAAAAATAAGTTTGAGAGCTATCATGGAATAACTTATTCAAAAGAGGCTCTTAAAACGGCAGTAGAGCTGTCTAATAAGTACTTACAAGACTCTAAATTGCCTGATAAAGCTATTGATCTTATTGATGAAGCTGGATCACAAAAGAAACTTTCAAAATCGAAGGGTAAAGTTATAAGGAAATCAGACATAGANGCATTAATCTCAAAAATCACAAAAATTCCTGCGATACAGTTAAATGCGACAAACAAGGAAAATCTCAACAAATTGGACAGCAACTTAAGATCAGTGATATTTGGACAAGACCACGCTATAGATGGTGTTGTTTCAGCCGTCAAGACCTCAAAAGCTGGAATAGGTGACGATGATAAGCCCATATGTTCTTTCCTCTTTACAGGGCCAACTGGCGTAGGGAAAACGGAATTAACTAAACAACTTGCATTTTTTATGGGCATCGACTTTATCAGACTTGATATGTCTGAATTCATGGAAAAACATAGTGTGTCTAAATTGATAGGCTCACCACCAGGCTACGTAGGTTATGAACAAGGAGGTTATCTCACTGAGGAGGTAAATAAAAAGCCACATTCAGTCCTCTTGTTAGATGAAATTGAAAAAGCTCATCCGGACATTTTTAATATTCTGTTACAAATACTTGATTATGGCTCTTTGACAGATAGTAATGGGAGAACAATAAACTTNAAAAATACAGTAATTGTNATGACTTCAAATACAGGTGCCGTAGANGCTGAAGGGGAGTCTTTAGGCTTCATAGAGCAGGGCGTAGAGGATAAATTTGATAAAGCTGTATCAAAAGCATTTACGCCTGAATTTAGAAACAGACTAGATGGGATTATCAACTTCAACAAATTGTCTACCAATAACCTTGAATCAGTAGTTTCAAAGCTTCTCATCGATGTAGAGGCTAAGTTAAATGAAAAAGGAATAGATTTANATTTNGATGATGCGGTTGTCAAGCTAGTTTTAGATGAAGGTTTCGATGCAAAACTTGGTGCTAGACCATTATCTAGAGCAGTTGATCGACTCATCAAAAAACCAATTTCTTCAATGCTTATAGAAGATAAAGTAAAGAGAGGNAGCACAGTAAAAATCAGNGTTAAAAAGGTANNNTCTTGCTTTTGAGGTTGTTGGTTCTAAAGAAAAAATTACTTAGATCTGAAAGTAATCCTGCCTTTCGACAAATCATAAGGGGACATCTCAACAGTGACTTTGTCTCCATTAAGTATACGAATGTAGTTTTTTCTCATTCTACCTGAGATGTGGGCCGTAATGACATGATCATTTTCAAGCTTCACTCTAAAAACTGTATTGGGAAGGACTTCCATAACAGTCCCTTGCATTTCAATTGTGTCTTTTCCAGCCATTTGCCTTATTTTAAACAGTTATTGCTAAATGTCACTTTTATTTTTTGTACAGTAAAATATAACAAATGTTTGATGAGAATGATCTTAAATTACAGAATCTTAAAGTCGCTAATACTAAGGAAATTAGCGATATCTATGACATTAACCAAGCATTGATACCAGATGTTGGTTCATTAAAAGATATTGGTACCTTAAAAAAGCTTATTGAGTTGAGCAAAATTAGTGAGTCATTAAAAGTGAAGGGTGAATTAGTTGGTTTTTATATGTGTTTCGGCGAAAAATCTGACTATGATTCCATAAATTATAAATATTTCAATAAAAAATATTCTCGGTTCTTATATGTTGACAGAATTGGTGTCAAAAAATCCTTTGAAAATCGTGGTTTTGGCAAATATTTATACTCAAATATCTTCAAAAAAATGAGAGCATCAGATCAGGCATTGTGCGCTGAGGTAAATATATTGCCAAAAAATGAAAGATCCTTGATATTTCATGAAAATCTGGGCTTTACAAGGGTTTTAGATAAAGAAATTAACCATAAATATAAAGTTACATACATGGAATACTATGCAAGTAGAATCTAAAAGTTACGTAAATAAAAGCAAGACTGAAACGTTAAATCTAATACGTAAACAAGGAAATTTAAACGATTTTCATCCTTATTGTGCTCATAATACTGTCACAAAATGGCCAGGAAAAGGTTCAGTAGATCATATAGAGTACTTAAGTGGTCTTAAATATCGAAGAGACTTTATAGAATGGGATGATACAGGGTATACATTAGAAATCGGCCGCAATAGAAAAATAGCAAAAGTTCAGTGGTTGGTTGAAGGAAATAACCAAGAATCAAGTCTTCATATAACTATTAAACCGAAACTGCCTTATAAAAACGCTCTAATAAGATATTTAGCATGGAATCTATACATAAAACATAAACTGCAAAGTTATATAGATGCTGTTGTAAGAGGATTTGTTGAATATACAGAGACTGGATCAAGGGTAGATAGAAATAAATACGGAAAACATGCATGGTTTTCATAAACCATAAATATTATGTTAAATATTTTAGCATCTCAAATATAATAAGCTCCTAAAGGATTGATTATATAAGCTCTGTAGCACTTTCTGATTAATCTTTTTTTCACTCTATTAATTTAACATAATATATATTATGCGAAGTTATATATATATAATTAAAAAAATATTTAAAACATGAAAAAAAAATTATTTGCCCTCTTCTTCAATTAGAAAATTTTTTTAAAAAAGGTAAAATATAAAAGATGGAAACTGGAATATATTTTTTAAGTCTTAGTGTTTT
>NYSP01000037.1 GCA_002683115.1 Gammaproteobacteria bacterium | reverse complement strand
ATTCTGGTGACTGTAATGTATGTCAGATAATCATAATAATGCTTAAAATAAAAACTGAATCGGAAAATATTGATCTGAATGATTCCTTATCAGTTTTAATAGATAGCTTCTGATCTATAGTGTTTTTAACAGTAATATTGTTTTCAATAAGCAAAGTATCAAAAATATTTATAACTAAATTTATTTCGTTATATGGGTTTATTTTTTCGTTTTTAATAACAAGTCCACCAAATTCAATTTTTTCAAGCTCCAAGAGGTCCTCAATCATTTCACTTAATCTCTCTGAATTTTCAAGAATAGATTTAGTGAATTTCTTTGTTATCTCAGGATCAGCTATTTTGCCTGAATGAAGTGTTTCTGAACCGGCTCTTATTACTGAAACTGGGGTTTTAATCTCATGAGAAATATCTGTAATAAGTTTTTTTCTTAAGTTTTCTAGTTTTCTTAGTGAAGAAATATCACTTATGACTATTATGAATTCATTAGTTGACTCCATTTCTGAAGCAGATAGAAGCAAATGTTTTGTATCTTTATCTAGATTTAAATCCATTTCAATTTCTGCTGTACTATTCTTCTTTGCTTGTTTAAGAAGCTTATTCAGTGGTTGTAATTCCTTCGATGTTATTTTGTCACCCAGAAAGAATTGATGTTTTCCAAATATTTCNAAAGCTATGTCGTTAGAAAATCNTACTTTGAAATTTTTATTAAATATNATCACACCTTGATTCATACTGTCCAANACNGTACCNAACTCTATACGCTGGTCCATAGCTTGTTCTATTTCATTTTTTAAGCTTATTGATATTTGTTTAACAGCATTTGATAGNCTTTCAATCTGTTCATCTGATGCTNTATCAANTGATTTTATNGATTTTCCTTTAAGTGCTCTTTTAGTNTTATTNAGAAGAACATCTAATTCTCTACGGAGTGAATTTTCAACATTCAGACTAAGAAAACTTGATGATGCAATCACAAGAATAAAAAGAATAATAAATGGGTAAATAAAAAAGTTAAAAAATGTATCACCGATATCAAAAGGTAAAGCGACTCTTAATATCCCAGATTCAATATTGTCTCTATCACGTAATATTGCGACATATATTGAATTGACACCTGTAGTATCACTCTTTCTTGTTGTTGTTCCATATTCATTATTAATAGCATCTTTNATCTCTATTCTTGTTTCTGGAGAATGTTTCTCTAAAAGGTCTAATTTTTGATAATCCACAAGCGAATCACCTATGACATNCCAGTTCTGATCAATAATAGTTACCCTTAATTTACTGTTATTGGAATTTGAAATTGCAAGATTATTAGCATAATCATCAAAATTAACTGTTTTCGAATTCTGAGGTATTAATTTATTAATAGTTTGAGCCTGCAGATAAAGNGAATCAATTAGTTGTAATCTAGAATTATTAAAAATGAANGANGAAAAAATAGTTACAACAATAAAAACAATGAATGTTAAAAAAAGCAAAGACAGGGAAAATACTTTTGATATCTTTAAGTTAGGAAAAAAATGTTTCATTCGGAATGATTGTTAAATCTATACCCTACACCTCTAATTGTCTGAATTAGATCACCAGTAGAGCCTAGCTTCTCCCGTAATCTTTTTATGTGTGTATCCACTGTTCTCGTAGTAACTTCTGAACTATANCCCCAAACATNTCCNAGAAGCTGATCTCTTGTTTGAACACGCCCTCTTCTCTTTAACAGATGTTTTAAAAGCTTAAATTCAAGCGCTGTAAGCACAACATCAATATCATCCACTAAAACAGAATGTGCATCCAAATTCATTTTTACAGGACCATATTCCAATATTTTTTCTGCAGATTGATTATCAGATCTTTTTTTAAGCAATACTTTTACTCTTAGAATAAGTTCTCTAACACTAAATGGTTTTGTAACATAATCATCTGCACCTAATTCAAATCCGACGATTCTATCTATCTCTTCGCCCTTAGCTGTAAGCATGATTATCGAAACGTCATTATTTTCTTCCTCAGAACGTATTTCTCTACAGACATCTAAACCATTAATTCCAGGTAGCATCAAATCTAATATTATTAAATCTGGTTTATTTTTTTTTACTGATGTTAAACACTTCTCTCCATCTGGAAATGAAGAAACTTTGAATCCCTCATTCTCAAAATTGAATGAAAGGGTATCTCTTAGNTCAGGCTCNTCCTCTACTATAAATATTNTATGTGGCATTATCAGCTTAAAAGTTCTTTAATACCCACTCTATCAATCTTTTCAGATGCGATTCTAGGTAGTGGTTCAGACGTAAATTTAACTACTTCAGGTATTTTATAAGCAGCAAGTTTTCCATTTAGAAAGTTTTGTATTTCATCTATGGAAAGTTCTTTATTTGAATAAATATAAGCACCAACTATTTCTCCAAACTTTTCATCATCTATTCCAGAAACGCANGACTCAACTATATTTGGATGTTTATCTAAGGCATTTTCTACCTCCAAACATGATATNTTTTCTCCACCTCTGATGATTAATGCTTTTTTTCTATCTACAATAAATAAATACCCATCATCGTCTATGTAACCCAGGTCACCNGTTCTAAGCCATCCATCAACTATAGTTTTTGCGGTTTCTTCCTCATTTTTCAGATAGCCGATAGTATTAGACGGAGATTTAAATACAATTTCTCCTATTTCATTATTTTGAATAAATTCNCCATCATCATTAATAATGGCAATTTCAGTTACATCTGGAACTACTAAACCTGCACTGTTGGGTCTTTTTAAATAGTCATTACCACGCAGAATTGTGCCTAGTGCAGATGTTTCTGTCATGCCCCAAGCGAAGGTCATTGGAATATTAAATTTTTCATGAAGATTGAATACTTGTTCTTCTGGTCTTGCTGCCCCACCTGCTCCAATATCAATAAGAGAACTTAAATCATAATTNTCTATTTCAGGATGNTTCAATAAATCCCAACTTTGTGTNGGCACACCACTCAAGTTGGTTACNTTNTGTTCGGCGATTAAATCTANTGCATATTTTGCATCCCACTTATGCATAATNATAATTTTTCTTTTCGCTATCATCGAGAGAAGGAATTGTGTAACCAAACCAGTTACATGAAATAACGGAACATTTATCAATACTGAAGCGTTTTCCACATCAAGCAAAACTTCATTATGGACAATTTTCCTTAGTTCACCGAGGGTATAAAAACTAAATAACCCGTTAATAACAGCTAAGTGAGTAAGCATTACACCTTTAGGTAAACCTGTAGATCCAGAGGTATACAGTAAAACACTAATATCCTCATCTTCAGCATTTAATTCAGGCCAGTCATTAACTTCCTTTGAAATTGTTTCTTGATAGGTCACATGCCCATCAACTTTATTAAGCAAAATCTTATTTACACTAGTATCTTTTATAAGCTCATATCTTTTATCATCAACAAAAACTAATTTAACCTCACTATGTTCAATGCCATATAAAAGTTCTTCCGTTTTCCACCATGAATTAAAAGGAACTGCTGTTGCACCATGAGCTGCTATCGCTAAATAAATTACAATCCACTCAGTGCAGTTTTGCATACATATTCCAACCATATCGCCAGGCTTAATACCTTGTTCTGATAGATAATTAGCAAGATTTTTCGCTTTTTGCATAGTTTCAGCAAAACTTAGTTCTTTTGAATTTTCTGCAATGAATGGAAAATCACCATGCAGTAATTCGATAATGCCAAAAAGATCACGCATTGTTTTTGGAGCATTTTCAAAAACTTTATGAGAAATCCCATTTATGTCTCTATCTGTAATTGCTAATAAAGGATTTGTCTCTCTAAGCTCTGCAAATGCAGCTTTAAGATTTTCTTTAGTTGATATTGTTGGTTCCGACATATAATAATTATGTAAAGGTAAGATTATGTCAGAAGAAAATTTTTTTGTGAACAAATTCCTGTATTTCCAAGAAAAGAATCAGGATGATTATTTTTTCAATAGTCTTGTTTATATCTTTGAACATAACAAAGATGGCGCATTAGGAGTAGTTATGAATAAAACTATTCCAATAAGTGAGAATATTATTTTTAAGTCTTTGAAAATCGAAACTGAAATTGAAAGAAAGCACCTTCTAAATGGAGGACCTGTAGACATCAATAAACTATTTGTAATACACGATTTAGTCGATCAAAAAGAGTCATTGATTGTAGATAATGGATTAAGCCTCACTACAAGCATGGATGTGTTAGAACAAATTGGTAGAGGAGAGTTTAAAGGAAATTATAGATTAGCTTTAGGTTACTGTGGATGGGATGCTGGACAACTTGATTATGAAATTTCTAGAAATAGTTGGCTTATTCTTGAAGCTAGTAAAAAAGCAATTTTTGACGGTGATCCAAAAGACTTAGTCAAAAAAGTATCACATGAAGTTGGTTATGATATTGATAAAATTCAAAACAGTGAGATCATAACAAAGCATTAATGAAAATATTTATATCTATAGCTTCGTACCAAGATCTTTTATTGCCTGTGACTATAAACAGTGCTATCACTAATGCTAAATTTAAAGAAAATATTAGGTTTGGGATAATAGATCAGTGCAAGGTAAAGTTAGATTTTTCAAAAGCTAAAATTAAAGATCAAATTTCCTATATTCACATAGAACCTAAAGATGCAAGGGGCCCATGTTGGGCAAGATCATTAGCTCAAACTTTAATGAATGATGAAGAATATTTCCTTCAAGTTGACTCCCATACTGTGTTTGAAAAAAACTGGGATGAATATTTATTGAACTATATAAAGACAATAGAGAAAGAACATAAAAAACCTGTTATATCTGCATATCCTAGAGGTTTCGAGGTTGTAGATTTTGAAAAAAAAGTATTTAAAAAAGTTCAAGAAGATGATCATTCAACACATGTTATGGTCGTTGATAGTGAGAAAAGTTTTAAGGATGGCTATTTCTCAATGCAAAAAGGATTACCCACGAAATCAAAACAAATATACAAAGGCTTTTTAATCTCAGCAGGGTTTTTATTTTCATCCAGAAAAATGGTAGAAGAAGTACCTTACGATCCAAATTTATACTTTGAAGGCGAAGAAACTACATTAGCTTTAAGGTTATTTACAAATGGTTTTGATATTTTCCATATACCAAGAATTCCGTTGTTTCATTGTTATGTAGATTATTCAAATGTTACAAAAAGACCTATGCATTGGAATGATAGTGAGGAAGAAGCTAGAACAGTTAAATGGAGAGTTTTACAAGAGAAAAGCAAGAAGAGAATTAGTCAGATTATTCAACAAGACCTTAAAGGATCATTTGGATTGGGTAATGAAAGGTCATTGAATGATTACAAGGAATTTAGTGGCATTGATTTAAAGAATAAAAAGATTGTAGATAAAGAGAAGGCTTTTAATTTTAAAAAACTCTTTGACTTTGATTGGAAAGAACCTACGAAAAAGAAGTCATTTCTATGGTAAAAATAGTTCGTTATTTTCTGTTATTTTTCATATCTAATTTGATCTATTCAGAAAGTATTGAATCTGGAAAAACTGTTATTGCTAACGAGTCAATGGTTGTCACTAGACATTATTTAGCTAGCAAAGTAGGTAATGAGGTGCTTTTAGCAGGTGGGAATGCAATAGATGCTTCAGTAGCCATATCATTCGCATTATCAGTAGTTTTGCCACAGGCAAGTCCAATTGGAGGTGGAGGATTCATGGTAATTCATGAGGCCGAAACTGGTGAAAATTTTACAATTGATTACAGAGAAATGGCACCTGAAAAAGCTACAGAGGATATGTTCGTTGTAAATGGTGAGGTAGACAGATCATTAGCTTTAGAATCATATTTAAGTTCAGGTGTTCCTGGTACAGTTTACGGCTTATATCTAGCCCATCAAAAATTCGGTAAATTACCCTGGAAAGAATTAATAAAACCAGCAATTAAATTGGCTATAGATGGATTTGATATTACACCTACACTGGCTAAATCTATAAATACCTATAAAGACAAACTATCTAAAACCGATGATGGTAAGGATATATTTTTTAGAAATGGAGAGCCTTTGATGGCTGGTGACTTATTAGTTCAAAAAGATCTTGGAGAGAC
>NYSP01000036.1 GCA_002683115.1 Gammaproteobacteria bacterium | reverse complement strand
CTATTTAGAACATCTATGCTATAACCAAATGATAAAAAGATAAGCCCAAATATAGTGGTTACAGTTGTGAGGAGAACTGGCCTTAATCTGCTCATGCATGTTTCTGCTATTAAATCAGCTGAACTTTTTTCGGGGAAATCTTTTCTTAATTTATTAAAAGTATCGATTAAAACAATATTATTGTTAACGACTATTCCAGCCAGACCCACTAAGGCTGTTCCGGTCATAATAGTTGATGGTTCTGAACCAGTTACAGTTAAACCCAAAAATACACCAGCGGTGGAAAAGAGCACAGAAAGCAAAATAACGATTGGTTGCGAAATACTATTAAATTGGGTGACAAGTATGATGAACATCAAGAATATAGCTCCATAGAATGCCTGAATTAAAAAGTCTGTTGCTTCAGCACCCCTTTCAGTTAGGCCCCCATATTTTATTTCCATCCTAGGGTCATCGAAGTTAGATTCATCGATCCAATTTTGAATTTTGCTTATCTCGCCATTCAAATTAAATCCTGGCACATTTGTTGCCGTTATTTCATAGAAAAACCTTCCATCTCTTCTAACTAGGCTAGCTGCATTTGGCCTTGCCTCAACATTCACAAAGCTTGAAACTGGTACGGCACCGTTTCTTGTATTTACTGTTATGCCATCGAGGCTTGAAAGTGTTCTTTTATCTTTGGCAAAACGAGCCCTTATATCAATTTCGTCTTTTGAATCGTCTGGACGGTACTCCCCAAGCTTGATCCCTGAAGTTACCATTTGTATGGCAGAACCAATATCAAAAAGACTAATACCTGATTGGAATGCCCTCTCTTTATCAACGTCAACTTTCCACTCAATCTTATATTTTGGCAAAGTATCAGCCACTCCTGTTAAACCCTCAATATTTTGGTCTATGTAAGATCTCAAAGCTCTAGTCTTTTCTTCAATAAGCCCAAGATCGTCACTAAATAACTGGATTTCAACTGGTGCTGAAAATTGTCCAGGTCCTTCTTGGACTTCTCTAATATTCATCTTATAACCAGATATATCTTTTACTGACTCTCTCAATCTTGCTAATACTTCAAAACCTGTAATGTCTAATTCTTTTGGATCTTGAAGAACTATGTATCCTCTTCCAACACCATCGCCACTTCCTCCTCCTGAGGAGTAAACATTCATGAATAGGTCATCAACACCTTCGATATCTATCATTTTCATTTCAGCATCAATAGCGAAATCTCTTGCTTCATATGGCGATAGATTGCCTCTCGCTTGGATATCGGCATCAATTAACCAAGGTTCAATGGTCGGAAAGTAAACAAATTGTTTACCGTAGTTTGGCACTATGCTGCCCAGAATAAGAAACATTGTTAGGAATGTATAAGAAATTGATTCCAATGGATTTTTCACAGCAAAAGTTATCGCCTTTCGATAATTTCTTTTTAAAAAGGTGTTTTCACTATCATTATTGATATCGTTTGCTTTCTTTCTTCTTCCAAGCAATGAACCAATTACAGGGGCAAATATTAAGGCATAAGCTAATGAAGCAGCTAGCACTACGAAGACTGTTACAGGCAGGTATCTCATGAACTTACCTGAAATACCTGGCCAAATCATTAAAGGTGAAAATGCAGCTAGAGTTGTTAAAACTGAAGCAAATACAGGTGAGAACATCCTCTGTGCAGCATTGGTATATGCTTCTTTTCTATTTTGACCTTGATCTATTAATTTATCAGCATACTCAACTATGACTATTCCTCCATCTATAAGCATTCCTAATCCTAATAACATTCCAAACATCACTAAGAAATTAAATTCATATCCGATAAAGAAGTGCAAAATACCGAAACCTACTAAGAAAGAGAAGGGGATGGCGATACCTACAATTAATCCATTTCTTAGGCCAAGAGCAGCCACAACTAGAACCATAACTAAGATAACAGCTGTAATGATATTTCCCTCAAGCTCTGAAACCATATCTCCAGCAAACTTAGTTGTATCCAAGCCAGCATTGATCTTTAAATTATCGGGAAACTCACTTCTTATTAACTCAACTTCGCTTTTGACAGCATCAGCAATATCTAATTCGTTGAATCCAACTCGTTTGGTAATTTCTAGGGAAATAGCATCGAAGCCGTTGATTCTTGAGAAACTAGTTGCATCTTTAAATGTTCTCTTTATATCTGCAACATCTCCCATAGTAACAACTTTATTGCCACTAGATTTTATTGGCAGATTAAAAACATCTTGTCTAGTTTCAAAAATACTCGGTATTTCTACTGAAAATTTTCCAGATCCTGTATCTTGGAAACCTGCTGGAATCAAAACATTATTATTGCGGACAGCACTATAAATTTCGCTTAAGCTCACACCTAGACTTTCCAGCTTTGATTGAGAAACTTCTACTTCTAATAGTTCCTCGGGAACACCACCAATTTCAACGTTTAAAACACCAGGTATTTTTTCGAATCTATCTTGAATTTCTTGTGCGATAGCATATCCAGATCTTAGATTTGTGAAACCATAGATGCTGTACACAATTATAGGCCAGTCATTATCTGATCTTTCTCGAACTATAGGATCATTTGCCTCTGGTGGCAGCTGATTTCGAACTTCACCAATAGCACGTTCTACGTCGAGTATTGCCTGGTCTATGTCATAATCAACATCATAACCAATAGTAAGATTTGTAAAACTTTGTGAGTTAACTGATCTAACTTCATCTTGACCTTCAAGTCTTAAAAACCTATTTTCCAGTGGTTTAGCGACAAGCCTTGCCATATCTTCAGGAGAGGCTCCTTCAAGAAAAACTGAAACATTTACAAAAGGAAAAGTAATATTTGGGTTTGAAGCAATTGGCATGCCAGCTCTGCCAAACATTCCCATAATGATCAGGAAGATCATCACTAGGATTGTTGTTCTGAATTTGGTTACAGCTGTCTTTACAATACCCATTATTTATACCTTGGAATTACCTGATCTCCTTCTTTTACAAAACCTTGTCCTCCGACAATGATGTTCGCTTCATTTGGTATGCCTGTTACCCAAGCACCTTTAACTGTATCTATAAGAATTTCTACGTTTCTAAAATAAACTTTATCTTCGTCTAATAAAGCTAGTGCAACATTGCCTTGATCACCCAAAAGAAAGGCCGATGTAGGAACAAAATGTGCTTTGACCGGATCAGTGAATATTATGAATTCACCTGTCAAACCGTCTTTAATGGCTAGGTCATCATTTTTAAGTTCAGACTCAACCTGAAAGGTCCGTGTCTGAATATCGGCAGTTGAACTCACAAAAGTTACTTCAGAGTCGTACTCTTCACCTGAAATAAACTTAATTTTTGCTTTTTGGCCAGCTCTGATTTTTGAAATTATTACTTCTGATACATTGCCTACAATTTTTAATGGTGAAAGAGAAATAATTGATGCACATTTTTGTCCATTTTGTAGTAGCTGACCCTGTTTAGCTAAACTTTCCACAAAACCATCAAAAGGTGCAGTTATGTTTGTTCTTTCAAGCTCGATTCTTGCCCTTTCATAGGCAGTTTCAGCTGTAACTAATGCTGATTCTGAGGCAAGCCCCTTTTTCTTTAGTTCTTTAGCTGAGTCGAAATCAATTTTAGTTTTTTTAAAGTTAGCTTCTCTTTGTCCTGAATCAAGCTTACATATTGTCTGACCTTGATTTACATAATCACCGTCATTGAAGGGAACACTAACAATATTTTCAGATGTTTGAGATCTTAGATCTACTTTTGAGAATGCACGAGACTCAGCTTTTATTGTTACTGGAAGACTGTAATCCGTAGCAGATGATTTATTTACTAATACGACTTCTTTCTCAACTGGTGCTTCATATTGTTCTGGTTCTGTTTGACCAAAATATCCAGAAATCATCCAAAGTGCAGTAAATAGCAATATTATGCCTGATGCTCTTAAATTTTTCTTGTTCATTATATTTTGTATTTCTCCCTAAGGCTGCTTAAAGTCTTGCTTTTTGTTTTTTCTACAGTCTCCTTGGTAGGATCATAAAAGTCAAACTCTTCTCTATGTCCATTAGACGAATCTTCAATATGAAAATTCCATTTTTTCTTTATGAAATCTAAAAACTTTATATCCCATGAAACAAAAGCTCTGCCATCATCTTTCCAGTAAAGGATAAACTCAGGTAAATATTTATCAGAAAAACTTTTATCAATACCAGTCATTTGAATTATGTCCATACAATCTGTTGAAGGCTGCCAGTCTGATTGTATTGTCTTTGGCGTACTTTTTGTTTCTATTTCAGCATTATGCTGAGCCCATTTAAGCCTTGCATGCTCTATAAATTTTGAATCATAAGAAATTAAGACATCCTTTCTTTCAGACCAATAAATAATAAATTCTGGAATTAATTCTCTTATGAAGTTTTCATTCATACCAGCTCTTGTCAGTATCTCAATAACATCTTCTGAAGGAACCCAATTTTTCTCCATGCTGGATTTGTTAATTTTCTTTGGTGTTGAAATGGTTGATTTGCTCTTTTTTTTCTCTAAAGAGACCTTTTTTTTATTAAAATCAACACTGATCATGCCCAAAGCATCAAGCTCAATGAGTTGCTCTAATATTTCATTTTCATCCCAAAATGTAATTTCTTTCAAGATCTCCTTTATTTCGATTGAGGGTAAATTGAACGATTTAAGAAAATCCAAAAGAATTGCATTATTGAGACCGAGCGTTTCAGCAGCTTCTAGGGAGAATCGAAAAGATTTACCCATCTGTTCTCCTTGATTTCACTGCTTCTGATAAATCACATAAAAGTTTTTCTGTTTCTTGCCAATGAACACATGCATCAGTCACACTTTTTCCATATTCAAGATTATCGGATATTTTCTGCGCCCCCTCTTTTAGGTGGCTTTCAATCATGACACCAATAATATCCTTATTACCATTAGATATTTGATTGCAAATTGATTTACAGACAAGTTTTTGATTCTCATGATTTTTCTGGCTATTACCATGACTAAAATCTACCATGACATTTGCATTTACATCATTAGCATTAAGCATTTTAATGCAAGCTTCTACGTCTTCGGAATGATAGTTTGGTTGCTTTCCACCTCTTAAGATTATGTGTGTATCATCGTTGCCTGAGGTTTTAAAGATTGCCACTTTACCTTTTTTGGTCGTACCTAAAAATACATGTTGATATTGAGCAGATTTAATTGCATCCACAGCAACTTTTATATCGCCTCTTGTTGAATTTTTTATTCCCATAGGACAAGACAATCCAGATGTAAGCTCTCGATGTAGTTGACTTTCTGCAGTTCTTGCGCCAATTGCCCCCCAACTTACCAAGTCAGAGACATATTGTGGTGATATCAAATCTAAAAATTCTGTTCCTGTTGGAACACCTAATTCCGAGATATCTCTTAGTAATTTTCTTGAAACTCTTAAACCTTCATTAATTTTGAATGAGTTATCTAAATGAGGGTCATTAATTAAACCTTTCCAGCCGACAGTTGTACGTGGTTTTTCAAAATATACACGCATGATTAAAAGTAATTCATTTTCAACCTTGTGATTAAAATCTTTTAAATTTTGTGCATATTCAATTGCAGATTTAGGGTCATGTATTGAACAAGGACCGACAACTACAATCAACCTGTCATCTTGTCTGTGAAGTATTTTGCTTACACTTCTCCTGGCTCCAAAAATAAGCTTAGAGATCTCCTTATCTATTGGAATTTCAGTTGTAATTTCTTCAGGCGTAGAAAGCTCCTCTCTAGAGAGTATTCTGCTGTTGTCAGTTATGTACATCATTTTAAAATCAGAGCAGTCAATTTTACATCAACATAGGCTAACTTTCCCCATAAAAACTGATGATTTAGAGATAAATAAAGTTTTTGATAATAAACACAATATTTAGTATTTATTTTCTTTTTTATATACAATATCTAGTGTATGGAAGCCGTACAGGAAATAGCATTACCAAAAGTTAAAGGCAATCCCGTCGATCAGTTGCCCGAAAATCTATATGTTCCACCAAAAGCTTTACTTCTCTTGCTAGATGTCTTTTCGGGACCAATGGACTTTTTGTTATACCTAATACAAAGAAAAAATCTTGATATCCTTGAAGTTAATTTAGTTGAGATTACTGACCAATACATTGCTTACATTGAATTGATGGAAGATTTTGAATATGAGCTTGCAGGAGATTACCTCGCAATGGCTGCATATCTTGCTGAAATTAAGTCAAGAATTCTTTTACCAAGAGAAGAGGATAATGATGATGAAGAAACTGATCCAAAAGCAGAACTTTTAAGACGCTTACAAGAGTATAAAAGATTCAAAGAGGTCTCCTTCAAGCTAGATGAATTGCCAAGGGTTGATAGAGATATTTTTCCTGCAAGTGCGAAACTGCCTGAATTTGAACTTCCTAAACCAAAAAATAACTATGACAAAACAGATTTAACATTTGCCCTCAAATCAATGTTAGATGAAATGGTTAGATTAACTAGCCATAAAATAAAACTGGAAAATATTACTGTTGAATCAAAAATGAAACTTTTGTTGGATAGTCTTAAGGAAAGAGATTTTATTTCTCTTCCAGAATTGATCCTAAAAGGGGAGTCTAAATTGGCGGTATCTGTAATTTTAACTGCAGCGCTAGAGCTCAACAGAAAAGGTTATTTAGAAATAGTTCAAGCTGAACAATTTGGTGAAATTTATTTTAAAAGCTCAGAGGAGGTAGTTCACTAATGGATATCAAAAGAAGAATTGAGGCACTGCTCTTTGCGGCAAATAGAGCCCTTTCAATTAAAGATATAGCCGAACTTCTTGAGATAGAATCAGCAAGCGAAGAATCTGAAATTATCAATGCTATCACTCAGCTTAAAGAAGAGTTTGAGAACAAACCTTATGCATTACATGAGGTTTCAAGTGGATATAGAATCCAGTTAAGCCAAGAGCATGCCGAGGATGTAGCAAAACTTTGGGAAGTTAAGCCTTTGAGGCTGTCTAGGGTCACTTTAGAAACACTTTCCATAATTACTTATATGCAGCCAGTCACAAGAGGTGATATTGAGGATATTCGTGGAGTAAACGTAGCAACCAATGTGATTAAGCTTTTATTAGAACAAGGGTGGATCAAGATCAAAGGGTATAGAGATGTACCAGGCAGACCAGCTCTTTTTATAACTACTCAAAAATTTTTAGACGACTTTTCTATGAAAACATTGGATGATCTTCCAGTGCTACCAGATTTACCAGAAATAGAAAATATTTCACCGGAATTAAGCCTCCAGGAAGATTCAATTGAGCAAGAAGCTCCAAAATAATAAAGAGAAGCTTGAAAAATATTTGGCAAACTTAGGTTTTGCATCACGTCGCAATGTAAGTGAATTTCTAAAATTAAATAAAGTCACACTCAATAATAAAAAAGTTAGCATAGATACATTCGTTCATGAGAATGACATTCTGAATATTGATGGAGAGGATTTAGTAGTTGAGCTTAAACCTGAAACTGAAGTACTTATCTATCACAAACCAACTGGGCAGGTTTGTTCAAATGTTCCAACAGATAAAAATGATAGTGTTTTTCAGGCATTACCACCAAGAAAAAAAGGCAAGTGGATCATGGTAGGTCGTCTAGATGTTAATACATCTGGCCTTTTAATATTTTCAAATGATGGAAACTTAGTAAATTTTTTAGCTCATCCAAGTAGCAACATAGATAGAGAGTATCTTTGTCGGGTTTATGGTGATCTAAATGATAGAAAAATTGAAAACTTGCTTAAAGGCGTAAAGCTTAATAATGAGATAACGAAATTTTCCGATATTGTGGCAGTTAAAAAAACTTCAAAATCAAAAAATCATTGGTTCTATGTTTGTTTGTTTAGTGGAAAAAATAGAGAAGTAAGAAAACTTTGGAAAACACAAAAATTAGATGTAAATAGGCTAATAAGACTTAGGTTTGGTCCAATAATTTTGCCCGACAATTTAAAACCAGGTGGTTGGAAAAAATTTTCAAAAAAAGAAGTCTCAAAGTTAAAAAATATCTTGGAAATCAGTTAATTTCGACTACCGCAACAACTGGGAAATGGTCTGATACTCCTTTAAGATCGCGTGCATTAAAACGAAGCGGGCTACCATTTTCTCTTGTATGAATATTAGCCCTAATAACTACCACACTGTCTTCGATAAATTTCGAATTTCTCTTCTTTTTAAGCATTACTGCATCTAGAAAAGACCATCTATCATCGCGGTAATAATAATTAGTGCCTTTGCATTCCTTGCACTGGTCTAAGTGAGAAATATACCAGTCTTTATTGAACTTTCCGTAGAGGTTTGCATCTGCATCTTCCAATGAAGTTACATTAAAATCTCCGAGTGCAATATTCACATTTGTTCTTTCATTTGATAATTCATTGAGTGTATTGAAAGCATCCTCTCTCATAAATCTTGGATTATATGGAGCAGGGAAGTGCACATTAAATATTGAAACATTGTGATCATCAATACTAAAAACACCTTCAAGGATTGGTCGTGTGTCGCCTATTTGATCTTTCGTTCCGCCTTTAAACTTTATCTTATGCAACTTAGAGCTAACAATCTCAAATTTTGAAATAAATGCATTATCAATTCCTCGATTATCGTTTCCTTCAACCAAAGCAAAATATTTATATCCATGTGGTTCTAAAATTTTGAATAACCTTTCAAGAATATTAAGGTTTTCTATTTCCTGAAATCCAATTATGTCTGGTCCATGAGAGTCATAAGAAAGAATAACTTCTGCAGTAGCTTTGAGTTTGTAACTAATCACTTCATCATTCCAGTCCATTTTCAAGCAGTCATCTCGCCAGCTTTGATAACGCAATTTATTGCACTCGGAAATATGTATTTGAGAAGTTTTCATTGAAACTGGAAGATATGTTTCATCTTTTTTATTAGGATCATCTAGATTATCAAACATATTTTCTACGTTAAATGTCATAACCGAAAATGACTTTGCTGTGAGATCATTATTGAATAGCAACATCATAGATATAAGAAATATTTTTAAATAGTTACTCATTATCGACTCTCCATTCAGTTATTGTATTTGCTCTGATATCCCTCCAGGCATTTTTATCTAATGACCAAACCATAATTGTGTCGCTGTCTGGTGAGATATTCAAAATCTTTGAATCTTCGGGAATGAGATCTTCATTAAGAGTAGAAGGCATCACTCTTAACTCACCTGTATCAATTTTGGTGAAGCTTATAATTACTTTTCCTTTTTTTAATGCAGCAATAAGTTCATTCATGAAAATTAAACATTTCTCCTGTAATTTTACATTCATCAGATAGAAGCCACATATAATCTTTTGCAATTTCGTCACTGGTCCTAAGTGTGTTTGGATCTTCTGCTGGAAAGGCTTGCGCTCGCATTTTTGTTCTTGTGGGCCCAGGATTATAAGAATTTATTCTTAGCTCCTTTTCATATTCATCAGCTAAACTTTGCATTAAGCCTTCAACAGCAAATTTTGAGATTGAATAACTCGTCCAAAAAGCTCTTGCCTTTCTTCCCACACCAGAAGAAGTGAAAATAACCGAGGCATTTTTTGTGTTCAATAATAGTGGTAACGCCATCTGTGTTAAAAGAAAGTTGCTTTCAAAATTTACTTGCATAACAGTCCTAAGTTGAGCTAAAGAGGTATTGATCAATGGTGATAAATATCCAAGTATTCCTGCTATGTGCAGCAAGCCATGCAATTGTTCATAATCTGAATATAAGCTTTCAGCAAGGATTTTATAATCCTTCTCTTTGGCCTTTAAAAAATCAAACTCAACAATTAATGGTTCATTTTTGCCTGATGATATTATTTCATCCTGAAGTGAATAGAGTTTTTTTATATCTTTTGAAATGAGTATTAAGTTTGCATTATGTTTTGCCGCCAGCAAAGATACCGATCTTCCAATGCCTGAGCCAGCTCCTGTTATGAGAATGTTTTTATTTTCTAAAAAGTTTTCTGAGGGAGTGAAATTTGGAATATGAATCATAAAAATTTTTTTAAGCCTAATGGAGTATCAATTATAAAATCTGCTGACCATTTATTGGGGTCACTTTCATAGTAACCATAAGTGCATGCTACCGATAATACCCCAGCATTTTTTGCAGTTAGTATATCTCTTTCGTGATCACCAACATACATTGAATCTCTTTTTTCAACTCCTGCCATTTTGATGGCTTTATTTACACCTTCAGGATCAGGCTTTGTTTTTTCAAGATCTTCTGGGCACAAAATAATATCCGTTTTTTTATCCCAACCTAATTTTTGAACTATTGGATAGGTAAAATTTTGTGACTTGTTTGTAATTATTCCCCAAGGAATGTCGTGTTTATCAAGGTGTTTGAGTAATTCTTCAACCCCTCCATACACCACAATCTCATTAGTCAATATTGATTCATATCTGTTAAGAAATTTTTCCTTTAGTTCATAAATTTCTTCTTCTGATCTATCTGGAAAAGAATTTTTTAGTATTAAGCTTGCGCCCCTTGAAGAAAATTCTCTAACAACCTCAAAGCTTATTTCTTTTTCACCACATGCAGATTTAAGTTCGTTAACAATCTTATGAAAAGTGACACCAGAATTTATTAATGTGCCATCAAGGTCAAACAAGATGGCTCTATTTTTTTCTTGCATGAATTATGTAATTAACTGATGGATCATCAGTGAGTTTTACGATGTCTAGGTAAGGCAAGTAAGACATTCCTTTTATCTCTTCAAAATCTAATTTTGCATCATCAACGTAAGTCTTCAGCTCTGATGGTTTGATAAGTTTTTCGTATTCATGTGTTCCTTTTGGCAAAATATTCAGAATGTATTCAGCACCCATAATTGCGAAGATAAATGATTTTAAATTTCTGTTAATTGTTGAAAAAAATAAGTGACCATCTTTTTTGCATAGTTGTGCACACTCTTTAACAACTATCGATGGATCAGGTACATGTTCAAGCATTTCTAAGCAGGTAACAACGTCAAATTGATTTTTTTCTTTAACGATATCTGTAGTACTTATTTTTCTATATTTGATAGGCAGTTGTGATTTTTTTTGCCTAATCTTTGCCACATTTAGCGGGCCATCAGCAAGATCTATTGCTGTCACATTGGCACCTTTTCTTGATAATAATTCTGAAAGAATTCCGCCACCACATCCAATGTCTAATATTTCTAGTCCTTTGATATCAACTTTCTTTTCAATGTAACTTGTCCTTAGCGGGTTTATAAGATGTAAGGGCTTAAACTTACCATTAGGATCCCACCACTGGTCAGCTAATGCACTAAATTTTTCTAATTCTAATTGATCAAAATTTTCCATAAGTTAAAGTATATCTTTAGACACAAATAATTTTATGATTTTAGGGGCCATCTCACCAAAAAACCAAAAAGATTTAAGATCTAGCCTTCATCCAGAGACAATTAAGCCTCTCTTAGATATGGGTATAGAAATTATTTTTGAAAGTGGATTAGCTGCAGGCATCGATGTTAGTGATTCATCTCTTTCATCCCTAGGACCAAAAGCTGTATCACGACAAGACTGTTTAGCTCAGGCAGATTTGCTTTTATGCTCGGGCCCATTGAGTGAAGATGAAATCTCATCTATGAAAAAAGGCGCTATTTACCTGGGGCTTATGGAGCCTTTCAGCCATAAAAATCAGTTCAATCTTTTTAAAAGTCATTCTATTTCAGCCATAAGCATGGAATTTATACCAAGAATTACGAGGGCACAAAAAATGGATGTACTAAGTAGTCAATCGAATTTAGCAGGTTACGTTGCTGTTGTTGAATCAGCTAAACAACTAAAAAGTGCTCTACCAATGATGATGACTGCAGCTGGTACTTTGAAGCCAGCAAGTGTTTTTGTTATAGGTGTAGGTGTAGCTGGTCTTCAAGCTATTGCAACTGCCAAGAGGCTTGGTGCAAAAGTTGAAGCATTTGATACAAGACCGGTGGTTGAAGAACAAGTAAAATCGTTAGGCGCAAAGTTTGTAAAAATAGATTTGGGAGACACAGGTCAAACAGAACAAGGTTATGCTAAGGAGCTATCAAAAGAACAAATTCAAAAACAAAAAGATCTTCAAAGTGAGGTATGTGCTCGTTCTGACATAGTCATCACTACAGCACAATTATTCGGTAGACCAGCACCCAAATTAATAGATGCAAACACTATAAGTAAGATGAAACCTGGAAGTGTAATTTTTGATATGGCAGTGGAATCAGGTGGAAATGTTGAAGGCTCATTACTAGATGAAATAAATACGGTAAATGGCGTGAAAATAATGGGCTTCTCAAATCTTCCTTCATATGTTGCAAATCATTCGTCTTTTGCACTGAGCAATAACTTTGTAAATTTTGTAACCGATTTTTATGATGAAGAAAATAAGAAATTATCCTTAGATCTTGAAGATGAAATTATTAAATCAGCACTTCTAGTTCACAAGGGTGAAATACTAAATGAGGCTTTTAAATAATGGAAACTTTAATACTTTTATTCTTTATTCTAGTGCTCGCAATTTTTCTAGGTTTAGAGCTGATCTCAAAAATTCCAAGTACGCTACATACACCTTTGATGTCAGGAGCAAATGCAATAAGTGGTATTACTCTAGTTGGCGCCTTAAGTCTTGAAACTGGAAGCAATTTACAGATGATATTGGCTTTTTGTGCCATAACTTTTGCATCGATAAATGTATTTGGTGGGTATTTGGTTACTAATCGAATGTTACGGATGTTCAAAAAGAAATGATGAGTTTAGATTTTGCACTAATACAACAGCTTGGGTATATCTTCGCCGCAGTTCTTTTCATTTATGGGCTGAAAATGCTGTCCAAAGAGGATACTGCTGCTAGAGGAAATTTGGTTTCTTCCTCAGGAATGCTCGTAGCTGTTTTAGTAACTATCGTTGAAATTATCAATCCAATCTTAGTTTTAAGCGCAGTTTTATTGGGTGGCCTTATAGGCTCAATATTTGCATTGCGTGTAAAAATGACATCAATTCCTGAAATGGTAGCTTTGTTTAACGGATTTGGAGGTCTATCGTCATTTTTCTTGGCTTGGTCTGAGTTCAACACCTTATCAGAAACTTCTTTAATTATGGTAATAACGTACGCAACAGTGCTTATAGGTGGCATCACTTTTTCAGGCAGCGTAGTAGCATTTTTAAAACTCAGTGAAATTTACAGAGGCTCAAATGATGCTTTCAATAAATTTTCAAAATGGTTGTTAATTGTATGTTTAGTATTTATTTTTATTGCAATTCTCCAAGTGCTTCTGAGTGGGTTAGGTTTAGTTAATTTTGACTTCGAATTTATTAAAAAAATATTCATAGCTGTTCTGATCGTTTCAATAATATCTGGACTAGCATTTGTAATACCAATTGGCGGTGGAGATATGCCAGTTGTCATATCGCTTTTAAATTCTCTTTCCGGAATTGCTGCTGCTTCAGCAGGTGTTTTGCTTACAAATACTGCCTTGATTGTTGCAGGGTGTTTAGTTGGTGCTTCTGGTCTCATTCTAACCCTCATAATGGCTAAATCAATGAACAGAACTCTNTTCAANATTTTCTTTNTTGGNTATGAGTCATCAGGATCATCTCAAGGAGAAATAGATGGAGAAATTAAACCAATTTCTGCCGATGATGCTTATCTAGTTGTAGAAGCTGCTCGATCTGTTCTGGTTGTGCCAGGTTATGGTATGGCTGTTGCACAAGCGCAACATGTCGTAAAGGAATTAGGCGATTTGTTAGAAGAAAATGGATGTGAAGTTTCTTATGGGATCCATCCTGTTGCAGGCAGAATGCCCGGNCACATGAATGTNCTTTTNGCTGAGGCAAATGTTTCTTACGATAATTTATTAGAGCCTAAAGANATNAACCCTTCAATGGAAACAGTAGACATCGCAATTGTNATTGGCGCCAATGATGTTGTGAATCCATCTGCGACAGAAGAACCTGGTAGCCCTATCTATGGAATGCCCATCTTGGAAGTACATAAAGCTAAAACCGTTATAGTTCTAAAACGATCAATGGCTTCTGGCTTTGCCGGTGTCCAAAACCCTCTTTTCTTTAAAGAAAATACAAGAATGTTATTTGGCGATGCCAAGGAAAGTATTTCAAAATTAGTGTCTGAATTTAAAGAATAGTTGCACCGCCTATGGTAAAATACTTAAGTGCAAGAGTTTGCTAAAGAAGTCCTTTCTGTTGACATAAAAGAAGAGTTAAAAAAGTCCTATCTGGACTACGCTATGAGTGTCATAGTTGGTCGTGCTCTTCCTGATGCAAGAGATGGTATGAAACCAGTTCACAGGCGAATTCTCTTCGCAATGCATAAGCTTTCTAATACCTATAATAAACCTAACAAAAAGTCAGCTAGAGTTGTTGGTGATGTTATTGGTAAATATCATCCTCATGGAGATACAGCTGTTTATGATGCCATAGTCAGAATGACACAAGATTTTTCTTTGAGGTATCCGCTTATACAAGGCCAAGGAAATTTTGGAAGTATAGACGGAGATTCCGCAGCAGCTATGAGATATACAGAAATCAGAATGCAGAAAATTACTGATCAGATCTTGGCTGATATTGAAAAAGAGACAGTAAGCTATTCGCCAAACTATGATGGGACAGAAGACATTCCAGACGTCTTGCCGACAAGAATACCAAACTTACTTGTAAATGGTTCATCAGGTATTGCCGTAGGTATGGCTACAAATATTCCTCCACACAATCTGACAGAAGTTTTAGATGCATGCCTTCATATCTTAGATAATCCTGATTCAACCGTTGATGATCTGATAAAAATTGTCAAAGGGCCTGATTTTCCACTAGGTGGCATAATCACAGGCATAGACGGTATCGAGCAAGCCTATAAAACTGGCCAGGGCAAAGTATATGTTAGAGGTAAAACGTCTTTTGAAGAGATGAAAGGCGGGAAAGAGGCCATCATTATCACTGAAATACCTTTTATGGTTAATAAAGCAAGAATGCTGGAAAGAATAGCCGAACTTGTAAAGGACAAAAAGCTTGAGGGCATTGGTGAAATTAGGGACGAATCAGATAAAGATGGTATGCGTGTTGTGGTAGAGCTTAAAAAGGGAGAAGTACCAGAAGTTGTTCTTAATAACCTCATCAAACATTCACAGCTCGAACAAGTTTTTGGAATAAATAACGTGGTGCTTGTAGACGGCAAACCTCAATTATGCAACTTACAAGAGCTACTCAATATTTTCTTAAATCACAGAAAAGAAGTTATCACTAATAGATCACTCTACGAACTACGACAAGCAAAAGAAAGAGGTCATATTGTTGAAGGTTTAATAGTTGCAATTGCAAATATTGATGAAGTTATTGAAATAATTAAAAAATCAGAAAACTCAAAAGTGGCCGCAGATAAACTATGTGAAAGAAAATGGTCTGCTGAAACAATTAAACCACTTCTAGATAAAGTAGATGATGCAGACATCTGTAAACCTGAGGGCTTGGAAGAAGGGTTCGGTCTTATGGGCAAGGAATACAAGTTGTCCCTTGTTCAAGCAAAAGCAATTCTAGAGTTGAGGTTAAGCAGACTAACTGCACTTGAAACTGACAAACTTAACGAAGAATATGAGGAGCTTGTTAAGCAAATAAAAGCATTACAAGAAATTCTAAATAATGAATCCAGATTAGTTGAAGTTGTGAAAGAGGAACTTACTGAGATAAAAGATAATTTTGGAGATGAAAGAAGAACAGAAATAATTGAGAGAAGGCTCACTATTGATGATGCTGATCTAATTCCAGAAGAAGAGAGAGTATTTACAATCTCAAACAATGGTTTTGTCAAAACACAACAATTAGCGGAATATAGATCACAAAGAAGAGGTGGTGTAGGAAAAACAGCATCTGCACTGAGAGAGGAAGACTTCATAAAGCAAGTCCTCGTGTTAAATACACATGTTCAAGTCCTCTGCTTCACAACAAAAGGAAAAGTTCATTGGTTAGAAATCTATAAACTGCCAGTTATGTCTAGAACAGCAAAAGGCAGACCGATTTCAAATGTCTTGCCTCTAGATGAAGATGAAAAAGTAACCTCATTCTTACCAGTTGAAGAATATAAAGAGGGCCATTTCATAATAATGGCTACTAAAAATGGGGTCGTTAAAAAAACTGCTCTTACAGCTTTTCAAAAGAAATATGCACCAGGATTACGAGCTATCAATCTCGATGAAGGGGATAGGCTAATAGGAACAATAATTACCGATGGTAGTAACGAAGTTTGTCTTGCATCAGAATCTGGAAAAGCCATTAGATTCTCTGAAACAGATGTTCGAGCAATGGGCAGATCGACACGAGGTGTTAGAGGCATGAATATCGCGAAGAACGATAAAGTTATTTCGATGATTAAAGTAAATCCAGAATCCAAGTTATTAACTTTAAGTGAAAATGGCTATGGAAAAAGAACAAATATCTCTGAATTTAGTGGTCAAAAAAGAGGCGGTAAGGGTGTAATAGCCTTAAATACTTCGACAAGAAATGGAAAAATGGTTGCAGCTGAACAGGTCCTAGATGGTGATGAGGTCATGTTAATTGGAAACAAGGGAACAATGATAAGAACCAAAGTTGACCAAATAAGTGTCATTGGAAGAAACACACAAGGTGTTAAAGTGGTGACAACAAGAGAAGCAGAAATGCTTGTTGATGCAGTAGGCTTCAAAGAAAGTCTAGATGAAGAATAGAATTCATAATTTTAGTGCTGGACCAGCAACACTACCCGAAGAAATTCTCAAAGAGATNGAAGCTGAGCTTTTTGACTTTAATGGCATAGGTTCATCAATCATCGAAATTAGTCATAGAGATAAAACTTTCAGAGAAGTTGCATCAAATGCTGAAAGTTCAGTTAGAAAGCTTCTNCAAATTCCNGATNATTATGACGTTATCTTTATGCAAGGAGGAGCTACATTACAATTTTCACTTATTCCAATGAATTTCGCATATTTNGGTAGTAGTGCAAATTTTGCTGAGGTTGGNTCTTGGTCTGCNAAAGCAATTAAAGAAGCAAAGAATATTTGTGATNTTAATGTTTGTACTTCCTCGGCAGAAAATAATTTTACTTCAATAGCATCTATGGATGATTGGAATATCAAGCAAAAATCCTCAATTGTTCATTACTGTAAAAATGAAACAATTCAGGGAATAAGGATAATTGAGGAACCATCATTTGAGCCAACTTCATTCGTGGATATGTCTTCATGCATTTTTTCAGAAAAATTAGATGTATCGAAATATGATTTTATCTATGCATGTGCACAAAAAAACTTTGGCCCTTCTGGTCTAACTTTAGTAATTGCAAAAAAAGAATTAATTCAGCAATCAAATCCAAATTTACCAAATATTCTTCGATATGACTCACATGCAAAAGAGGGCTCAATGCTTAATACTCCAAATACGTTTGGCTGGTATGTAGCTGGAAAAATGTTTGATTGGTATTTAAAAAATGGTGGTGTGGAAGCAATGGAAATGCATAGTTGCGCTAAGTCTAACCTTCTTTATGAGTTAATCGATAGATCAGATTTTTACAACAATCCAGTAAAACCTGAACAAAGGTCAATCTGTAATGTTGTTTTTACCATTAAAGATGCAAGTTTAGAGGAAATTTTCTTAAAAGAAGCTGAAGAAGCAGAATTAAAATATCTAAAAGGGCATAGAACAGTAGGTGGAATGAGAGCAAGCTTATATAATCCTCTTTCTATAGAATCTGTTAAAGAGTTAAAAGAATTTATGATTAATTTTGAGAAAAATTATGGATGAAGAAAAAGCACTTTTATTTATTAGAGAAGAGATTGATTCAATTGATTCTGAAATAATTGCGTTATTAGAATCTCGATTAAACCTGTCTTTGCAAGTCGGAAAAATAAAAGAGAATCTAAGTAAAGAGCTTAAAGATGTGGGGCGAGAGGAAGAAATATTGAAAAAAATTGACGAACTCGCAATCCTATATCCAAAGGATGATCTCAAATCTATATTTACCAAGATCATGAAAACCTCACTCAATATGCAAGAATCAAATGATTGAAAAAGTTTTAATAATAGGCTCAGGCTTTATGGGCACTTCTATCGCCCAAGCATCTTATTTAACAGAAATTTCGTGTGTTGAGAATAATCAGGAACATATTGCAGAACTCCAGAAAAAAAACCTATATAAATCAATTTATCAAAGTCTAGATGAAGTTCAGGACCGATTTGATCTTGTCATCATTTGTACACGTCAAGATAAAGTTCTGCATTTCATCAATGAGGTGTCAAAGCAAGAAATAGGAACTTACATTACTGATATAGCAAGTTCAAAGAACTTTTTAAAAGAAGCTCTCTTGCCTGATAATTTCATATCATCTCATCCAATATGCGGTAGCCATAAAACGGGACCCACAGAATCTGAAAAAAAACTGTTTGCAGATAAAGAAGTAATACTAATAAAGGATAAAACAGATAAGTTTGTTAATGATTTAAAAAATTTTTGGGAATCTCTAGGCTCGAATGTTTCGTTTATGAATCTAGAAGAACACAATAAAAATTATGCATATTTAAGTCATTTCCCTCACTTTTTCAGTTTTATTTATGAAGAAATTCTGCAAGAAGAAAATATAGATTACGAAAAATACTCAGGCGATAGTTTAAAAGAAATCTTGCGCTTATCTAAAGCTGATAAAAATCTTTGGGCAGAAATCTTTGAAGACAACAAAACTAACCTTGAAGATTTAAAAGAAAAAATTAGAAAGAAATTATTGTGAATCCATTGCCAATTGATAAATCGATTGCACAAAGATGTGCTGTTTTGGGTTTAGGTTTTGATAAGACAGATATTGGTGAGGATGTCAAAAGCACCTTAGCAGCTGTTGAAAAATTTAACATGGATAATCCTATTCTTGATTTAGGGAATTCAGGCACCGGAATGCGCTTAATTACTGGCTATTTAGCTGGCATGGGAAAGAACTGCACTCTTATAGGGGACAGTTCTCTATCTAATAGGCCAATGAAAAGAATTGCCGATCCATTGGTTGCATGGGGTGCAACAATTTCCTTAAGAGATAATTCTTTTCCACCAATTAAAATAGAGAGTTCAGCTTTAAATTCTGATTTTAAATACGATTTAAAAATTCCAAGTGCACAAATAAAGTCTTGTTTATTGCTTGCTGCATTAGCATCCAAAACAAAAATTGAAATTATCGAAAATACTAAGTCTAGAGACCATACAGAATTATTGCTTGAAGAATGTGAAGCTGATATTAAACGGTTTGACAATAAAATTATTTTGGATGGCAGAAAAGCTATAAAAACTAAATTTATAGATATTCCCAGAGATTTTTCTTCAGCAGCTTATCTCATTGCTGCCAATATTATTTCGAAAGTTGATAATAAAATTGAACAAACAGGCCTTAATAAAACTAGGACTGCATTTTTAGAAGTAGTTCAAGAAATGGGTGTTAATATTGAAATTCAAAACTACTCGGTAAAATCCCATGAACCGAGGGGAGATATCAACGTTTTAAGTTCATCAAATTTAAAGGGGGTAGATATCAGAGGTGAGATTATTCCAAATATTATTGATGAATTGCCATTGCTTGCAGTTCTAGCAACTTTTGCTGAGGGGAAAACAACAGTTAGGGATGCTAGAGAATTGAGATACAAAGAATCTGATAGAATAAGCTTGTTGTTAAAAAACCTAAGAAAATTTAATCCAAATATTGGAATAACTGAGTTTGAAGATGGTTTTGAAATAATACCAGCAGAGCAAAGTTTTGATGGTCCTGTTGAGATTGAAACAGGCGGCGATCACAGAATTGCAATGAGCTTCATGATAGCCTCGCTTAAATCGAAAAAAAATATAAAATTTGATGATATGGAGTGTGTTGAAACTTCTTTCCCTGGATTTTTTGAACTGATTAAAAAATGGTACCAATAGTAACTATCGATGGGCCTTCGGGTTCAGGCAAAGGAACAATATCCAAAGCATTGGCTATTACTTTGGGGTGGAATTATCTCGATAGTGGGCTAATTTATAGATGCTACGCCTTTTTACACAAACTTAAAGTCGATAATATTCTTGATGAGCTCAAACAAATTAAACATGATTACAGCCAAGATCACGAGAAAATTTTTTATCATCAAGATGATATTACAAAAGACATAAGGGGACATGAAATTACAAAACTCTCTTCTGAGTTATCACAAATTGACGACGTGAGAAATCAGTTAACAGAAATTCAAAAAACTTACAGAAAAATGCCAGGATTAGTTGCTGAAGGTCGGGATATGTCATCAAAACTATTCCCAGATTCTCTTGTGAAGATATATCTAACAGCAAATTTAGAAGAAAGAGTAATGAGAAGAGCAAATCAGTTGAGAAATGCTGGACAAAAGGTTAATATCTCTGAACTCAAAAATGAGATCGAGTTAAGAGACGAGCGAGATATGAGTAGGACTAACTCTCCACTTAAGCAAACAAATGACTCGGTGTTAATTGATAGTTCAAATAAAACCATCGATGACATAACAATTTTGATTGAAAAATTAATAAATGAAAAATACTGATAATAGATTACAAGAATTGCTTGATAAAAGCTTCAGCGAATTCAGCCTTATTCAAGGTTCTCTAATCAAGGCTAATGTTGTTGAGATAGGCAAGAAGTGGGTAACACTAGATATAGGCTTTAAATCGGATGGACTTGTTTCAATTGAAGAGTTTCAGGACCATGCAAATAAACTGGTTGTCGAGGTTGGTGATCAGGTGGAAGTTATGCTTGACGCACTTGATGATGGTTATGGCGAAATAAGACTTTCTAGAGAAAAAGCCCGAAAGCAAGAGACATGGAATAAACTTGAATCAGCACACACCGAAGGGGAATATGTTGAGGGTAAGGTTGTCAATAAAGTTAAAGGTGGTTTCACAGTTTTTGTTGATGTAGTGAAGGCATTTTTACCTGGATCATTAATTGATCCAAAAGGTGGTAAGGATTACCCAGATTTAACAGGACAAACTTTGGACTTCAAAGTAATGAAATTTGACAAGAAAAGGTCAAATATAGTTCTTTCCAGAAAGGCAGTATTACAGGAACAAAACTCAGAGGAGAGAGAAAGATTACTAGGCATCATTAAAGAAGGTGAAAAAATTGAAGGTACAATTAAAAACCTCACTGATTATGGAGCCTTTGTTGATTTAGGTGGTCTGGACGGTCTATTACACATTACTGATCTATCCTGGAAGAGGGTAATGCATCCAAAAGAAGTCTTAAAAGTTGGTGACAAATCAGAGTTTATGGTTCTTTCGTTTGATGAAGAAAAAATGAGAGTTTCACTCGGTTTAAAACAACTATCAGAAGATCCATGGAAAGATATCGAAAGCAAATATCACATTGGTCAGGTTGTACAGGGTGAAGTAGCTTTAACAACAGATTATGGCTGTTTCGTTAAGTTGGATGAAGATATTGAAGGCTTAGTTCATATCACTGATTTAGATTGGAAAAACAAAAATATAAACCCAGCTTCAATTCTTGAGAAGGGCGATAAAATTGACGTCAAAGTTATGGAAATTGATCTTGAGGAAAGAAAAGTTTCCCTCAGCAAAAAACATACTACTGAAAACCCATGGAAAGAATTTGAAGACAAGCATAACAATGGTGACATTTTAGAAGGACTAAAAATCAAGTCCGTAACCGACTTTGGTGTCTTTGTAGAACTAGATGGCGGTATAGATGGATTGATTCATCATTCTGAAATAGATGTAGGTGCGCAAACAATACAAGACCTATACAAAGCAGGCGAAGAAGTTACTGTTTCTATAAGTGGTATGGACTCTGAACGTGAGAGGATCTCATTAACTTTAGTCTCCTAGAAAATACCTCTCCTTTTACATACAATTCAATTAATGGCTCATAAAAGATTAATCGTTGCACTGGATTTTAAAAATTTTGACGAGATGTCAAAATTTGCTGAAAAACTTGATCCCAATAAATGCATCGTCAAAGTAGGTTTACAATTATTTATATCAGATGGCTTAAGAGTTTTAGATTATTTGTCAGATAAAGGGTTCGATATATTCTTAGATCTGAAATTACATGACATTCCCAACACAGTTATGAAAGCTATTGAACAAATTACAAAATTTAATGTGCTGATGACAACAATTCATTTGCAAGGTGGTCTTGAGATGATAAAAGCTGCAATTGAAGTTAAGAAACAAACAAAATTAATAGGCGTGAGTTTGTTAACAAGCTTGGATACCACCGATACTGAATTGATGTATGGCAATCAATTAAATGATCAATTTATAAAATTGCTAAAAGTTGCAGAACAGTCTGAAATTGATGGTATTGTTTGCAGTCCAAAAGAACTACAAAGCATAACAACAAATGAGTTGATCAAAGTTGTGCCAGGAATCAGAAACTCAAAATTAGCTGATGACCAAAAAAGGGTTATGACTGCAAAGGAAGCTTATGAGAATGGTGCAGATTATATAGTAGTTGGAAGACCCATCACTCTATCAGAAAATATAGAAAATACAGTTGATGAATATTTATGAAATTTGCTGACTTTATAGAATCACTTGACCAAAACTCTATTGAGGGGAGCAATAATTTGCTCCATGAAACAAAAAATTTAGTCATTGATCAAAGAACTACATGCCTGAACCAAGAAACATTCAAAAAATTTTATGACTTTGGTACAGAGTTAAGCATCTTTGATAAATTTGCTGAACTAACAGAAGGTGTTAAAGCAAATACAACTGAAAATAGAGCGGTTACACACTTTCAATATAGAGATAAATCCTCAAAGCTATATGAACAGAGCTTAACTGCTATCTCAAAACTAGCCGAACACTTAAGTAGCTTTGAAAAAATTATTTTCTTTGGAATAGGAGGCTCATATTTAGGTCCTAAATTAATGAATGATATTTTTACAGGCGGCAAACAAGAAATAATATTTATTACTGGGAGTGATCCCGAAGAATATAAATTTTTAGTTGAAAAAGATCACACAAATACTGCATTTATCATTGCTTCAAAATCTTTCTCTACCATTGAAACACTAGAAAGCTATCAAAGTGTTACAGGTGGCAATAACTTCAAACAGACTTTTGCCATTACAGCCAATGTCAGCTCAGCAATTGAATATGGTATAGATGAAAATCAAATCTTTGAGTTTGACAAAGGTGTTGGTGGTAGGTTTTCTATTTGGTCACCAATAAACATTGTGATGTTTTTGAAACTTGGAATCCAAGGTTTTGAAAGTTTTCTTAGAGCTGGCAATGAGATAGATAATTCATGCAAAAATCAATTAGCATCCAATCCAGCACTATCTCTTGCAATCCAAGATTTGCTGATGATTAATCTGTTGGATATGCAAACAAGTCTAATTCTAAATTATGACTATAAGCTAAGAAATTTTGCCTCATATGTGCAGCAACTAGATATGGAATCATTAGGTAAAACAGTAGATATTGAAGGGAATACGATAAAAGATCATCAAACTGGGTCAATAGTGTGGGGAGGTTATGCTCCAAGATCACAACATTCATTTTTCCAGCATTTGTATCAAGGCTCTACACCTGCAAATACTTATATTATTGGATCTAAATCAAAGAACTTGAACGCAAAACAAATGACAGGACAAATAAAATCATTAAAAGAAGGCAATTTTAATGAAAAGGACCCTCATAAATTGGTAAATATTAGAAAATTTACATCGATCAGTTTTGATGAAATTTCTCCTGAAACTTTGGGAGAATTAATTGCAATCTGGGAAAATAAAACCATATTTAAAAGCATGTTTTGGAATATCAATCCATTCGATCAATGGGGTGTAGAACTTGGCAAAATAAATACTTTAAAAGAAATTGAATAAAGAATTACAGACATTAACTAACAAATTTCCTAACGAACCTGGCATATATAAGTTTTTTAACGGTGCCGAGGTGCTCTATATAGGTAAAGCAAAAGACCTAAAAAAAAGAATCAAAAGCTATTTCACAAAGAATCAAAGCTATAAAACCAAACGATTAA
>NYSP01000035.1 GCA_002683115.1 Gammaproteobacteria bacterium | reverse complement strand
TTCATAAGAAGTGTAACTAAAGTATTTTGTACCATCCCCGGCTATCCAGTTAACTGAAGCAAAACCTTCACTTGCAACCATCCGACCATTAGCATTTTCAACCTTCTCACCATTAATGAAAGACTCAACTATCTGCCAAGAACCATCCATATCTCCTTCTTTAACTGAATGAGGAAATATATTTAAAGATAGAAATAATAAAAGAATAATAAATTTTTTAATCATAAATAACTCCAATTTATGATTTAAACATATTTTCTTAAATGGAGCGACCATCGAGAATCGAACTCGAATCTAAGCCTTGGCAAGGCCTCGTAATAGCCGTTATACTATGGTCGCAAACGAGTAAGATAATATACAATCTTTTAGAATTCTTGTCTAAATAAATTATGCTTAAACTAGTAATATTCATACCTAAAACCCATTCTGATCAATTAAAAGAAAGGCTCTGGGAAGCTGGATTAGGTAAGCAAGGTAAGTATGAAAATTGTGCATTTACGAGTGATGGTATTGGTTCATTTAAACCACTCGAAGGCGCCAATCCAACTATAGGTAATAATTTTGATTTTGAAAAAGTAGAAGAGCATAGAGTAGAAATGCTTTGCGAGGAAAAACTAAAAGAAATTGCTATTAGCACAATTAAGAAATATCATCCCTATGAAGAACCAGCCTATGAGTTTTATAAAATATACACTTAGTACAATCTTACTATTTAGTGCTTATTTCTATAGTCATGGTACAGTGCGTGGTTTTATCGATCATGAACCAGTCGTAATAAATTTTCCAGATACAGATGATTATCAGGTTTATACGGTTGATCTACATACACATTCAGTTTTCTCTGATGGTCATGTTTGGCCAACGGTTAGAGTTGGAGAAGCAGAACATGAAGGTATTGATTTAATAGCTATAACTGAACATCTAGAGTATCAACCTCATGGCATGGATATACCACATCCTGATAGAAACAGATCATTTGAAATTGCTAAAAATTCAACAGAAACTGATTTNTTAGTTGTTAATGGAGCAGAAATTACACGTATGTTTCCTCCNGGCCATATAAATGCAGTTTTTATTGAAGATGCTAACAAGTTAATAAAAATAGACAGGTCAAAACAGAACGAGTTGGATGAATTACTNATAGATGCACCAAAGAGTTTTATAGATGAATACACCGGCAACCCATGGTTCAATGATGCAGGATTGGCNGCCTTATGGCCTGTTGAGGAGACCTTATTAGAGGCAAGAAANCAGAATGCNTTTGTATTTTGGAATCATCCTGTCTGGTCAGCTGAAACAGACAACGTAGAAACTATTGTTGGAGATCTNAATAAATATTTATTTGAAGAAAACTTAGTTCATGGTATTGAAGTAGTAAATGGGCAGTGGTTTTCTGACGAAGCTTTTCAAATAGGTCTTGATTATGATCTTACATTATTAGGCACCTCAGATATTCACGGTTTAACAGAGTGGGATTATTTAAATCAGCCTGGTGGACATAGGCCTCTTACATTGGTTTTGGCAACTGATAGAACAGAGAATAGTATTAAAGAAGCACTTATAGATGGCAGAACGGTAATTTGGTATAAACATGATTTAATCGGTCTGGAAAAAAATCTGCTACCACTACTNAAAAAGTCATTNGAAATAACAGGTGTTAGTTACAAAGGNCGAACAATAGGAAATGTAAAATTAAAAAATCATACTGATGTTAGATTTATGCTGAGAGTCGCCGATNAAAACCTTATTGAAAACAGCTCAAANATAATAATTGTTGAACCTAANGAAACAACAGTATTCGAATTAAAGTATGCAAGAGGTAACAAAATTTCACTTAATGTTGAGGTTTTAAACGCCTATATAAGACCGAAAGTGCATCCGATAATAAACCTATCTTATTAATTAAATTATCACTATTTAGNCNAAGGAGCTATTATAATAAGCGCTATGAGTAAACCAAGTAGAGAAGAAGCTGAAAAAGCTGTTAGAGTCTTATTAGAATGGNCAGGAGATGATCCTGATAGAGAGGGTTTAATTGAAACTCCAAAAAGAGTTGTTAAAGCTTATGAACAATTCTTTGAGGGCTATCAACAAGACCCAGAAGAAGTTCTAAGAAAAACATTTGAAGAGGTCGAAGGATACGATGAAATGGTCATCGTCAAAGATATTAGACTCGAGTCGCATTGTGAACATCATATGGTACCAATTTTAGGTGTAGCACATGTTGGTTACATACCAAATAACAGAGTAGTTGGTATCAGTAAATTAGCTCGAATAGTAGATATTTTTGGTAAAAGGTTACAAACACAAGAAACAATGACTTCACAAATTGCAAACACCATACAAAAAGTATTAGATCCAAAAGGTGTTGCAGTTGTCATAGATGCTAATCATCAGTGCATGTCTACAAGAGGTGTCCACAAAACAACCTCTTCTACAGTAACAAGTGCTATGAAAGGGATTTTTAAAGAAAACGCTGTTACAAGGAATGAGTTTCTTTCTTTTGTAAATCTACCAAAAAAATAATTGGAAAGACAAAAGCTTGTCCTTGCATCATCATCTGAGATTAGAAGACAAATAGTAGCTAGATATGATGTTGAATGCATCTATACAGCACCTCTTTTAGATGAAGAAATAGAAAAAACTAAAGTCAATTTCAAACCCATAGATTTGAGCAACCACCTAGCTAAAGAAAAAGCTAGGAGTTTAATCAATGATTATCAGGATCATTTTATTTTAGGTTGTGATCAGATTTGCTTATTCAAAGATAAAATTTATGAAAAACCAGGATCAAAAGAAAAAGCTATTGCNAACTTAATGGAACTAAATGGTCAAACTCATCAACTTATAGGATCTTATGTAGTTTTTTTNAATCAAGAAGAAGTAATTAATCACATATCTGTCTGTGAGATGACAATGAAAACATTAACATCAGCTGAAATAGANGANTATGTAAATCAAGATAATCCAATTCATTCTTGTGGTGCATATAAATTTGAAGAGAATGGATATAAACTTTTCTCTAATATTACTGGAAGCTTAGAAGCTATAAATGGCCTTCCCTTCTCCGTAATCTATAAGATGATAAAAAATGTATAGAGTTGTTAAAACATATGGTCATGAAAGAGGATTTTCATGTGCTTTTAGACAATGGTCTACAGATTCTCATTGCCAGAATTTACATGGTTATAGTTTAGGCTTTGAAATAACGCTCGAATCAAAAACTCTAGATATTAATAATTGGGTCTATGATTTTGGTAAATTTAACTTCCTTGATCAGTGGTTAAAGCAACATTTTGATCATACTTTATTAATTGCAAAAGATGATCCAGAAAAAGAATTACTACTTCAGCTCCAAGATAAAGTGGCTCAAGTAATAATCTTGGACAAAATTAGTTGTGAATCTTTTGCAGAACTTACATTTAAATTCATAGAATCTGAATTATCAGATTATGATATTGATGTAGTTTCTGTAAAAGTTTCAGAACATAGTTCAAACGCAGCGATTTATTTGGGTGATTAAATGCTAGTTCTTCATAATAGTCTGTCTAACCAAAAAGAAGAGTTTATTCCTATAGATAAAAATCATGTGAAATTTTATTCATGTGGCCCTACTGTATATAATCGTATTCATATTGGTAATGCTAGAGCCTTTATATCTGCAGATCTCTTATCTAAGACTTTAAAAGGCATTTACCCAAAAGTTACTTACGTTTCTAATATTACGGATATAGATGACAAAATAATTGCTGCTGCAAAAGATGAGAAGACATCTATTAAAGATATCTCAAATAAATACTTCAAGATTTATTCAGATGATATTGAGCTACTAGGTATTACCAAGCCTGATATCCAACCATTTGCCACAGATTATATTGCTGAAATGGTTAAATATATTGAGAAACTAATTAAATCAGAAAATGCTTATGTGGTAGATGGAAATGTTTTATTTAAAGTTGATACATTTTCCAATTACGGTTGTTTATCAGGACGTAAAATTGATGAACAAGAACAGGGCAAAAGAGTATCTATAGAGTCGTATAAGCAGAATGAAAATGATTTTACTTTATGGAAACCTTCCAATAATGACGAACCTGGATGGGATTCACCATGGGGTAATGGAAGACCAGGTTGGCATCTTGAATGTTCTGTTATGTCGGAAGAAAATTTAGGGGTCCCCTTTGATATACATGGAGGTGGCAATGATCTTAAATTTCCACACCATGAAAATGAATTAGCCCAAACTTGTGCTTATCATTGCAGCAATGATCCAAAGACCTTTGCTAACTATTGGTTTCATAATGGTTTCTTAAATCTTGAAAATGAAAAAATGTCTAAATCAATAGGAAATGTGATATACATAGACGAATTATTAAAGACCTATGAGGGAAATCAGGTCAGACTTGCATTGCTTTCAACGCATTACAGACAACCAATACCTTGGAGCAATACATTGCTTGAACAAGCTAAATCCATATCAAAAAAATTAACAACATTCTTTGATGCTTTTTCTGTAACTGCAAAATTTATTCAAAATAGCAAAATTGGTGCAGCAATATTAGACGATCTAAATACACCAAAAGCCATTTCTTTGATGCAGGGCTTTACAAAAGATGTGCCCGAGAATATTAAAGATGAAATATCAACTTTTAAATATATATTTGAGGGTTCAAAACATAAAAATATTGTTTCTGATGAAATTAAAAATAAAATTGAAGCATTAATTGATCAAAGAGATAAAGCAAGAATGAATTCAGATTATAAATTAGCTGATCAAATAAGAGATAAACTAGTTAAAATGAACGTAACATTGAAAGATGTTGATGGTAAAACAGAATGGGAAATATAAACGTTACACTTCCAGATGGATCAAGCAAAGAATTGCCTGCCAATAGTAATGGCTTAGATCTGGCTAAATCTATTGGAGCAGGACTAGCAAAGGATGCTATTGCAGTTGTAATTGACGATGAACAAAAAGATCTTTCTGATTCACTAACGGATGGTTCTAAAGTGTCAATTATTACAATAAAGTCGCCTGAGGGTCTTGAAATCATGAGACATACATTGGCTGCACAAGTTTTAGCATCTGCCGTAAAAGAATTATTCCCAAATGCGAAATTAGCTATAGGACCTACTATAGAAGACGGCTTTTACTATGATTTCTTTGGGGTAAGTATTTCAATTGATGATTTACCAAAGATTGAGAAGAAAATGCATGAAATTATTGCTAATAAATCTACTATTATTAAGACCTATCATTCAAAGAAAGAATCCTTGGCGTTATTTGATGAACTTGATGAGTCATTTAAAGCAGAAATAATTAATGATTCAGATCAAAAAGATAATTTTCAAATTTATACACAGGAAACTTCAGGTTTTATTGATTTATGTCGCGGGCCACATTTACCGTCCTTAGATAAAGTTGGTGCATTTAAGTTAACCAAAGTATCTGGTGCATATTGGCGTGGTGACTCTGATAAACCGATGCTAACAAGAATTTATGGAACAGCTTGGAATTCTGAAAAGGATCTAAAGAAATATTTAGATAAATTAGAAAAAGCTGAAGAAATAGAT